>DAOTWI010000970.1:0-15341 GCA_034436075.1 Roseiflexus sp. | reverse complement strand
CATCGCCTCGGCGACGGCGAGCCGGGCGCGCGGTTCGACGGTCGCAGCGGGTGCGCTGCACGCAGCCAGCATCGCCACAGCCGCAACAACAAGAATCAGGCGCTGCCCGAATGCCAGACCACGCCGTATGCACATAGAGGGTTTCATATGTCTGCAAGCGTCAGCGCCGGATTCTGGCGGTTGACCATGATGAGACCTGGTTCACACTCGTGTCATGGAGTACGAACGACGTCCGCCTGTGGATGGCAGACCTTCGTCTACCCGGCGCTATGCATCAACCGCTCGCGAATGGTGGCGACTTCCTGGCGCAGACGGGCATCAGCGTTGAGGTCCTCGGTAATCTTGTCGCACCCATACATCACGGTCGTATGATCGCGACCGCCGAGCAACTGCCCGATTTCCATCAGGCTTGAGTCGGTTTCCTCGCGGAGCAGATACATCGCCACGTGACGCGGCGTGACGATATTGCGGCTGCGACCGCGCCCCTGAAGGGAGCGCAGATCGACGCTGTAGAACGCGGCGACTTCACGCAGGATGGCATCGGGAGTGACCCGTTTGCGGCGGCTGGTATCGAGCAGTTCACTCAACGCCGTCGTCGCCACATCGATCGTCACCGGAACATTATACATTTGCGCATACGCCGTCACCCGATTGAGGCACCCCTCAAGTTCACGAATGTGACTCTGAATCCGCTGGGCAAGGAAGTCGATCACCGGCTGCGGCACCGGAATTGGCGATTGTTCCGCTTTTGCGCGCAGAATAGCCGTGCGGGTCTCAAGGTCGGGCATTTGCACATCGACAATCAGCCCCCACTCGAAACGTGAGCGCAGGCGTTCTTCGAGCGTCAGGATCGCTTTGGGCGACCGATCCGATGAAATGATAATCTGCTTTCCGGCGGAATGCAGCGTGTTGAAGGTGTGGAAAAACTCTTCCTGGGTTTGCTCTTTACCGGCGATGAACTGAATATCATCGATCAGCAGAATGTCGATATTCCGATAGCGAATGCGGAACTCCTCGGTCTGCTGGCGACGGATGGAGTTAATCAGGTCATTGGTAAAAGTTTCCGAAGAGACATACAACACATTCACTTCTGGATCGCGATCCAGCACAAAGTTGCCAATAGCGTGCAACAGGTGCGTCTTTCCCAATCCCACGCCGCCATAGAGAAACAGCGGGTTGTACGCCTGCGCCGGATGCTCCGCCACCGCCATGCACGCGGCATTCGCCAGGCGATTGCTCGGACCGATAATGAAGCGGTCGAAGGTGTAGCGCGGGTTGAGCATACTGGATCGCACCGCTCGATGCAGTTCGAGTTGCTGCGGAGATGCCCGTTCGAGCGGATGGCTCGCGCCATTGCCATGACCGCCTGAGTATGGTGTGGGATAGTCGCTTTTGTGCGTTTCACGAGCGGCGTACCTGCCATTGATCGACGCACCGTCGATCCGCCCGACCTCCGGAGCTGCCAGAACGATGCGCACATCGACAGGAAACCCGACGACCGAACCCAGTTGTTCGCGGAGGGCGGACAGGTACCGGCTCTCGAGCCCTTCTTTGATGAAGGCATTGGGCGCTCGAACAACGGCCACGCCATTGTTGATATCGAGCAGTGTGGCGCCGCGCACCCACGTGTTGTATTCCTGGCGCGGCAGTTGCACCTGAAGCGCCCCCAGGGTTGTGTTCCAGATTTTGGTGAGGTTCACAGTAACCTCCCTGATTTTGGCAGACAAAAACTTCCCGGAGTGCAGCCATTGGACTCCAGCACAGCATGTATGCGACCAACGCAACCAGTGCTTCTCGAGGGTGAGGAGCTTCTCGTATGGTTTGCTCTCGCCACCGATCATACTCCATGCCTCTCAACTTTTCAAGCCAGAAGAGGGCTTCTTGCTATTGCACTTCCTTATAGCCTGCGCCCTCCGATCATCGGTCGTGATTGTGAGATCGGGAACACTATGTCGAGCAACGGTTTGCAGAGTCGTGGATAACTTTGCGCGCCGCGCCGATCCTGCAGGATTGTTATCGCTTGTTTATGAGGAATGAGGCGTGGCGCCAGTGGAGCGCCGGTTATCCACAAAATTGTGGATAACCGCTTCGGAGATGTGGAAAAGCGCCGGGGTTTATCACACAATCATAATAATCATGCCGCAGGAGCGCCCGGCAGATCCACGGCAGGGAGGTCGGACAGGCTGCTCAGACCGAACTGCCGCAGAAACTCAGCAGTGGTGACATACAGGATTGGGCGGCCAATGGTTTCGAGCCGCCCGCCTTCCGCGATCAGATCGCGCGACAGGAGCGCGCGCAGCACGCCGCTGCTATCAACGCCGCGGATTGCTTCGATCTGCGCCCGCGTGATGGGCTGGCGATAGGCAATGATCGTCAACACCTCGAGCGCAGCCGACGAAAGACGGGACGATGCTGGCGTTCCCAGAAACCGCTCGATGACTGCCGCCGCTTCGGGCGCAGACACCATCTGAACGCGATCGGCATCGCGCTGCAGCCGCACGCCACGCCTGGCGCACGCCGCCGCCAGATCGTCGAGCGCCTGTTCGACAGCGTCCAGCGGCAGATCAAGCGCGCGCGCCAGTTCGGTGACCGTGACCGGTTCACCGGCAACGAACAAAAGCGCCTCGATCAGTTGCACCGTTGTGGGTGGCGGCGGCGCGGGGATGTCGAGAAGCGGCGATTGTTCCATATGATGGATCCACGAAGGACACAAAAAGGCACGAAGGGTTGCATGGCGTGTTTGTGCACGGTTTTCTGTATATTGTGCGCTTGTGAGCGCAATTTGTCTTCCTCTGCTTTACGATAGGCACTGAATCTCGCGCGGGAATGTCGTCAGCGACCCGGCGCCGTCTACGGTGATGACGACGTCGTCTTCGATGCGCACGCCTCCTATGCCGCGCAGGTAGATGCCAGGCTCGACGGTAAACGTTGCGCCGACCGGCAGCGGCGCCCGGCTGCTAGCGACGATGAACGGCGGCTCGTGCACATCGAGACCAATGCCGTGCCCGGTGCGGTGAATGAAGAACGGTCCATATCCGCCGCGTTCGATGACCTGGCGCGCTGCCGCATCGATCGACTCGCCGGTGGCGCCTGGCTGCGCCGCCGCTTCCCGTCCGGCAGCGTTCGCCGCCAGCACCAGATCGTACACGCGACGCATCTCGTCGGATGGATGCCCGATCGCGAATGTGCGAGTGATATCCGACGCATATCCCTGGTACACAGCGCCGCCGTCGAACACAACCATGTCGCCGTCCTGCAACGCGCGATCACCGCTGGTATGGTGCGGGTTGGCGCTGTTCGGTCCGCTGGCGACGGTTGTCTCGAAGGCGGGCTGGCACCCTGCTGCGCGAATGGCGCGCTCCCACAGATCGGCGATGTCGCGTTCGCGCATGCCTGCCCGCACCTGTGTCACCGTCTGGCGCAACGTCTCTTCGATGACCTGCACAGCAACGCGCATCGCTGCCAGTTCTGCCGCGTCCTTGACCATGCGCAGCTCAGACAGCAGCGGGGTGGCGTCGACAAACCGGGCGCCGGGAAGCGCCTGTTCCAGCGCGCGCAGTTCAAACACGCGCATGACAGTGTGCTCAATACCGATGACGCTTCCCTGTCCCAGACCGGTATCACGCACCGCGCGCGCCAATGCGTTTCCCGGTCCCTCGTCGTCGCTCCAGGGGTAGGAGCGAAACGCAGCGCCCGTCGTCTCAGCCACGCGCGCGTGCTCCAATCCGGGAACCACCAGCGCCGGTTGGCCGTCTGCTGGCGCCAGCGCCATGGTCAACCGCAGACCGGCGTGCAGCGTCAGCCCTGCAAGGTAGCGCAGGTTGCTGCCAGGCACAACTGCCAGTGCATCGAAGCCGTAGCGGCGCATGGCGTCCTGGATTCGCGGGAGGCGTGTGGTCATCGTGCTATCCTTTCTCATTGGTGACGGTCACGTTGGGATCACTACCCATCACTCCCGTGCTGCGGGAAGCGCACCCGGGCAACCGTCCATTCATCGCCAATAATGAGGGAAAACTCGCCCTGCAAATCGTCCTGCACCAGGGTGCGAATGATATGCAACCCCAGACCGCTGCCGCTGCTCGAGGGTTCGGTTGCCGTTGCTCGTTTCGGACCGTCATCGCGCACTTCGACGGTAATCATTCCATCGTTCTCTATGGTTTCGATAATCACGCACCCACCCTCTGCCGCCAGGCCGTGGGTCATCGCGTTGACGATCAGTTCATTCAGCACGATGGCAAGCACCGTTGCATCGCGCGACCCGACGCGCGCCTGATCGCCGCGGATTTCGAAGCGAACCGGGCGTTCCGGCGATGACATGCTGAGGCGGGCGCTGTCGGCGATCTGGCGCGCCACAGCATCAACCGTTGTGACCCCGACATCCTCGCGGCAGAGCAGGTTATGGACGCCAGCAATCGCCTGGATGCGCGCCACGCTATCGCGCAGCGCAAGAGCGCCGCGGTCGTTGGGCGTCAGGCGGCGCTGTTGCATCGTGAGCAATGCCGAAATAGTTTGCAGATTGTTGCGCACGCGGTGGTGCATTTCCTGCAACATCGCCGACTTGACCGCCAGCGCGCGCAGGCTTTCGTCGTACAGGCGCGCATTCTCGATGGCAATCGCCGCCTCATCGGCGAATGTCGAGAGCAGACGCATATGCTCATAATCGAAATGGCGCGCTTCACCCGTGTAAAGGCAGATTGCGCCAATCGTTCGGCTTTGCTGGACGCGCAACGGCATGCAGAAGAGCGAGTAGAAGTTTTCGCGCGCCGCGACTTCCGCCAGTTCGGGGAAACGAGAGTCGTTGAAGGCGTTGTGGACAGCCAGCGGGCGCGCTTCACGCACCGCCTGCGCAATGAACCCCGGAGTCTCGCCACGCGGCGAACCGCCATACGTTGCGGCGAGTTCCAGCCGCCCGTCGTTGCCGACGCGGAAGATGTCGGCGCGCTCGGCACGCGACAGTTCCACCGCTTTGACAACAATCAGTTTCAACACCTCTTCGAGATTGAGTTGCTCGGCAATGCTCTTCGAGACCTGTTGCAGCGTCGTCAGTTCACGCACCTTCTGGTGCAACTGCTCATCGGTCTGCTGGTAGAGTTGCGCGTTGACGATAAAGAACGCAAGTTCGCCTGCGACTGTCTCGACAAAATTAATCTCTTCGGCGGTGAAGTCGCGTGGACCATACGTCTGAACCGTGATCACGCCCTGCAACTTGGCGGCGCCAAGGTGAAACCGTTCGACGCTGAACAGCACGATCGGCACGGCGAGCATCGAACGATACGGTTCCTCACCCAGCCCTGGCTCGATGTGGAAACGCGGCTCGCGGCGAACATCGCGCACTGCAATCGGGCGCCCCTCCCGCGCCGCCCATCCAGTGATCCCTTCTCCCACGCGAATGCGCACCTGCCCCACCGCAGCATTATTCAGCCCATGCGTCGCTCGCAGCGTCAGATCGTCGGTGTTCTTGTCGTACAGATAGACCGAACAGACCTCCACGCCGATCACTTCAGCGACGGTTTCGACTACCAGTTGCATGGAAGTGTCCAGGTCGAGGGTGGAGTTGGCAGCGGAGATGATCCGGTGAAGACCTTTGAGTTCCGCCATACGGCGCACCAGGTGGCTCTCCCATTCACGGGTGCGCTGCTCTTCGCGCGCCGCGCCATATGCCAGCAGCAACTCGGAGAGCGCAACTCCGGGCTCGACGCCATGCAATTCCGACAGCGCCAGCCCAAGTTCCGCCAGCACCTCCGGTTCGCCATCCTGACGATACCAGAGCGCCCCCAACTGGCGCAGCAGCACGCGACGCTGCTCGTTCGACTGGCTGGCCGCCAGTTGATCGATGACTTCGGAGATATTCGGCAGCGATGCCCGCAGTTCCTCCACGAGCATCGGGAGGAAGGATGTGTGTGCGCTGTGCATACAGACCTGCCAGACGATGAGATTTTTGTGACGTTACACGCATATTATAGCAAACTACGCTGGTTGAGAAGAGGTTAAGCCTACCTGCCCGGCGGCTGATGGAGCCTCCCCGCCCGGCGGCTGATGGGGTTTGATTACATATTCCGCTATCCGCCTCCCCGCCCGGCGGCTGAAGCCGCGGGCTCCTGCTGCAAAGCCCGCCTTCGCGGGCTATATCGGGCAATACCGAACTATTTTCTCAAACTCCATAAGTGGTCTGTAAAGCAAGTTTTCCGGTGATTTACCGGCTGGACGAGGCAAAAAATTTGCCGCGAACTGATGAGGTCAACCTTCGCCGCGCTCAGAGCCGCAAAAAGCCAGAGAACTTTGTTTACAGACCAATAAGTCCGGGCTATGGTTGCGACGCCCGCCGGCGCGGGGTGGACCGGGCGATACCGGATGATGCGCTCAACAACCATAAGTCGCGGGCGACGGGAAGTGAAGCCCGCCTGCACGGGCTCGACTAGATGATACCGGATGCAGTGTTCAAAAAAATATAGTCGCGGGTGATGCCGGACTTAATCCTTCATGTTCATCAGCCCGCCGTGGTGCGGCGGTTCCTGACACATTATGCCTGCACCCCTCCGCAGCGCCGCGCTTGCCCGCGCTCGCCTCCTCTGGTATGATCCCCGCACACGAAGACGACTGTCCAGCATGATGCTCAACCCGCAAAACGCTGCCGTTACGGCAGTGCATACCACGCCACCCGCCGTCGCCGCCGATTATCAGCGGTTACTGACGCTCACCAGGCGCCATGATCCGCCACGCCGCGCTATCCTGATCCTGCGGTATGCGCGACGTATGCCCTTCCCTGGCGCCGGCGCGACACCCTGGCAACTGGAAACGGTTGCACGCCTTCTGTTCGCTGTGGGGGTTGTCTCGATCACTGCGGTTCTGCCCGTTCGTCGCAACGACAGGTACGGATATACATCAATTGCTGCGGCGCTCGGCATCGCGGCGGCGCGCCGCGCACCGCCACTCGACCGTGAGACGCTGGTCGTTGTGCTGACTCCGTGCCGGATCGATGCGCACAATGGGGTATTCGGCGCCGCTCCCGGTCTGGCGGCGCTCTTCCATCCCGCCGCAGCAACGCACAATACCGTTCGCAGCATGCCAGCCCTGGCGCAGGTGCGTCGCAGCGGCGCGCCGCTGCTGGCAGTGGCGGATGCGACGACGATCAGCGACGGGCGTGATGCCGAAGCGGAGTATGCCGAGGTGCGCAATGTTCTGCTGGCATCGCGCGACCCGGTGGCGCTCGACACGATAATTGCCGCGCGGTTTGGTCTCGATCCGCTCCGCGATATTCACTGGCTGCGCGAGGCGCACCGGCAGGGATTGGGCGTAGCAGACCTGAGCGCGATCTCGATCGGCGGGGATGTCGAAACGCTGAACGAACCGTGGGGACTTGCAGCGCCATCGTGCCGCCGGACAATCCGCCGTTTCCGGCGCTGGACGACCGCAGACGCCATGACCTTCGCAAGCTGGCTGCGCGATACCGGTTGGGGACGGCTATTCCGCGACTACCAGACGCGGTATGCCGTCCCCATGAGGAGATAGCGTCCGCCCGGCGGCTGATGGAGTTTGATTAAATATTCCGCTATCCGCCTTGTAGCCCGGCGACTGAAGTCGCGGGCTCCGGGAAGCGAAGCCCGCCTGCGCGGGCCAGGCTGGGCGATACCGGATTATTTTCTCAAAAACCATCAACTGCGGGCTTCACCGGGCGATACCGAATGAATTGTTCAAGAATCATGATGTCCGCCCGCAGCTTCCTATCGCTCAACCTGTCGCTACAACGCCAGGCGCAACGATTGCAACCCGCGTAGCGCAAGATTATCGCGCCAGACGACGCGCTCATCGAGCAGACGCATGTTGGGGAAGCGGCGTACCAGCGTGCTGATTGCCACCTGCCCTTCCAGCCGTGCCAGCGGCGCGCCGAGGCAGTAGTGCCAACCGTGCCCGAACGACAGATGCCGCACATCGCTGCGCGTCAGGTCGAGCCGCGCCGGGTCGTCGTACTGCGCCGGATCGCGATTTGCCGAACCGATGAAGACGATAACCGGCTGTCCTGCTTCGATACGATGTCCGTGAACCTCGATGTCGGTCAGCGCCCGGCGAATCGTCGTCTGCACTGGACTGTCGTAGCGCAACAGTTCTTCGATGGCGGAAGCGGTCAACTCAGGATGGTCGCGCAGCAGCGCCATCTGATCGGGATGGTGCAGCAGCGCCAGCGTGCCATTGCCGATCAGGTTGGTGGTCGTTTCGTGACCGGCGAGGAGCAGGAGGATGCTGTTGGCAACCAGTTCCTGCTCGCTCAGCCGATCCCCGCCATCTTCCGCCTGCGCCAGCGCCGAGAGCAGGTCGTCGCGCGGTGCGCGGCGCCGTTCAGCCACGAGCGTCAGAAAGAGGTCAGTCATTTCCAGCACCGCGTTCAACGCCGCCGGAATCACTTCAGCTTCAGGACGTGTTGTACCGCCAATGAAGGCTGCCAGAACGTCCGACCAGCGACGGAACTGTTCGTGCATATCGACAGGCACGCCGAGCATGTGCGCAATGACCGTCACCGGCAACGGGTAGGCGAATTCACCGATCAGTTCAATCTCGCCGCGCGCGGCAGCCGCGTCGAGCAACTGGTCAACGATGCGCTGCACCAGCGGACGGTACGACTCGACGACACGCGGCGTAAAGGCGCGATGCACAAGTGTGCGGAGCCGGGTATGGTCGGGCGGATCAGTGAAGAGCATCATATTTGCGCGCGCTTCAAAGAGCGGCGCCAGCCCGGTCGCTGCCAGCCATTGCGGGTCAGCCTGAACCCGATCAGCGCCAAAGCGCGGATCGCGGAGCACGGACTGCCCATCGGCATAACAAAACATGCGCCATTCGCTTCCGGTCCAGTGGATCGGTTGTGCAGCGCGCCAATAATCGTAGATTGGGTAGGGATTCTCGAGAGCGGCTGGGCTTCCGAGTTCAGGCAGCGGTTCGGTTGGAGGGTGCATGGATCTCCTCTTGCAATCGTCTTCACCGTGCGTATGATACGATAGGTGATTAGTATCAGCAACTTTCGCATATGTAGACCCGCTTGCAATCGTCTTCATCATGCGTATGATACGATCCAGCAGCAGGGTATCGTCATCCCGCCACACCGAGACTCCGAAAGGCACGCACATGTCGCAGGCGGATCTCGCGCCGCACAACCCGTATGGACTGCCGCTGCGCACACCGGTGATGGTCGCCGCCGGCTGCCTGGGGTTTGGCGTCGAATATGAGCGAATCGTGCCGCTCGATCGCTTGGGTGCGATTGTCACCGGCAGCGTTTCGTTGCACGGCAGGCGCGCGCTGCCGCCGCTGCGCCTGATCGAAACGCCAGCCGGGGTGCTGAACGTGGGCGCATGGCGCGATCCCGGACTTGATCGGGTGCTGCGCGAGTATGTTCCGGTATGGGCAGCCTGGAAAACGCCGGTCCTTCTGAGCGTGGCGGCGGATCATCGCGCTGTGGCGGCTGCGCTCGAAGGCGTCGAAGGGATTGCCGGCATCGAACTCACCTTCGGCGACGATTGGGGTTCCGCTGCCAGAGGCGTGGCAGCCGTGCGCGCTGTGACATTACTGCCGCTACTGGTCAAACTGCCGTTCCACGAGCGTTTGATCGCTACCGCGCGCCAGGTGATCGACGCTGGCGCCGATGCTGTGACGATTGCTGCGCCGCCGCGCGCCTGCGCACCCGATCCGTACACCGGCGCATTCCTGCATGGTTGGCTCTCCGGTCCCGCCCTCCGTCCCCTGGCGCTGGAGGCCGTCGCCAATGTGTGCGCTATACTGCCGGCGCCGGTGGTGGCATGCGGCGGAGTCAGAACCGTTGCCGACGCGCGATCCTTTCTGACGGCAGGCGCGACTGCGGTGCAGGTAGGATCGGCGCTGCTCGCCGATCCGTGGGCGGCGGTGCATATCGCGGATGCCCTGGAGAATACCTCATGACCAGACCTCACCAGCGAGTCAGAAGAACACAGACCTGCACGGCATTGGATGGGGACCCACACGGACCAGTGGTTTCCCATCACAACCAGACCCGTGCGAATCCGTCGCATCCGTGTGTATCCGTGTCCGCATCATCGTGCCCGGAAGCCTGAACGGTGGGTGCGGTCAGGCGCGCACGTGGCCATCGCCTTCCACCACCCATTTGTAGGACGTCAATTCGCGCAGCGCCATCGGTCCTCGTGCGTGGAGTTTCTGCGTGCTGATCGCAATCTCGGCGCCCAACCCCAGTTGCCCGCCGTCGTTGAAGCGTGTCGAAGCGTTGACGAACACCGCCGACGAGTCGACCGCTTGCACGAACGCCTCTGCCGTCGCCGGATCGCGGGTGATAATGGCGTCAGAATGGTCGCCAAAGCGCGCAATATGCTCCAGCGCCTCGTCCAACCCGGCGACAACGCGAACGGAGAGGATCAGCGCCATGAACTCCACGCCAAAATCGCTCTCCTGCGCCGGAACGATCTGCGGGGTGTCGAAACCTGCGGCGCGCAGGATGGCCCGCGCTTCCTCATCGACGCGCAGTTCGACGTTGCTGGCAAGCAGATCGCGGGCGACCGCAGGCAACACCTCGACGGCGACGGCGCGATGCACCAGGAGCGTGTCGAGCGCATTGCAGACGCTCGGACGCTGCACTTTTGCATTGTGAACAATCGGAACAACCATGTCCAGGTCAGCCGCCTGATCGACGTAGACATGGCACACGCCAATGCCGCCGGTGATCACCGGAATAGTCGCCTTCTCGCGGCAGAAGCGGTGCAGCCCCGCGCCGCCGCGTGGAATGATGACATCGACGTATCGATCAAGGCGCAACAACTGCTCGACCAGCGCACGGTCCGGGTTGTCGATCACCTGAATGGCATCGGCGGGAAGCCCGGTCTGCGTGATGGCCTGCTGGATCAGGCGCGTCAGCGCCGCGCAGGAGCGGGTGATTTCCTTGCCGCCGCGCAGGATCGCCGCATTGCCGGATTTCAGGCAAAGCGCAGCGACATCGACCGTCACATTGGGGCGCGCTTCGTAGATGACGCCGACAACGCCGAGCGGCACACGACGTTTATGCACCCGCAGTCCATTCTCCAGCACTGTCGCATCGAAGCGCTCACCCACAGGATCAGGCAGGCGCGCGACAGCGCGGGTATCGGCGGCAATCGCTGCGAGACGTTGCGGCGTCAGCGTCATCCGGTCAATCAGAGCAGGCGACAAACCGGCATCGCGCCCAGCGGCGACATCAGCAGCATTGGCAGCCAGCACCTCAGCCGCGTTGGTTTCATCGAGCAGCGCAGACGCAATCGCTTCAAGCGCCGCATTCTTCCGTTCTGCCGGCGCCAGCGCCAGGCGCCGTCCGGCAGCGCGGGCGCGAGCGCCAATCTCTTCGAGGTTCGCCATGGGTCGCTCCTGACAACACATGCAGCACAACGATTACAACAACACCATATCATCACGATGCACAACTTCGGCGCCGTAATCGAAGCCGAGCGTTTCGACAATCTGTGACGATTGCAGCCCGCGAATGCGACGAAGGTCAACCGCCGCGTACTGCGTGATGCCGCGCGCAATTTCTCTGCCATCAGCCGCATAAATGCGAATTGTCTGCCCACGGGCAAAATCGCCCTCAACGGCAACCACGCCAGCAGGAAGGAGACTCTTGCCACCCGCAATCAGGGCGCGCACGGCGCCGTCATCAACGACAACGCGGCTATGGCGGACGGTTTCCGCCAGAATCCAGCGTTTCCGGCTCTCGACCTTCGTCGCCTGCGCCGGGAAGCGGGTGCCGATCGCCTCACCCGCCACAACGCGCGCAATGACATCGCGTTCAGCGCCGCTGGCGATCACCACATCGGCGCCGCTGCGCGTCGCCAGATCCGCCGCCTGGATTTTCGTCAGCATGCCGCCGGTGCCGCGGATATTGCTTCCGCCAGCAATCGCATAGATATGTTCGGTAATTTCGGGCACGATGGCGATGCGCGTCGCAGACGGATCGCGGCGCGGGTCGGCGGTGTAGAGACCATCGATGTCGGTCAGGATCAGCAGCAGATCGGCATCGACCAGGTTGGCGACCAGCGCCGACAGATTGTCGTTATCGCCGACACGAATCTCACTGACGGCGACCGCATCGTTTTCGTTGATGATTGGCAGCACATTGTGCATCAGGCAGGCGAGCAGCGTATTGCGCGCATTCAGGTACCGGTTCCGGTCTGCCAGATCGCCGCGGGTCAGGAGCGTCTGCGCCACCGTCATGCCGTAGAGTTCGAAGATCTGCTCATACAGGTGCATCAGGCGGCTCTGCCCGACCGCCGCGAGCATCTGCTTGAGCGGAATATCACGCCGTCGCGCCGGAAAGTTCAGGCGCTCGCGCCCCACTGCAATGGCGCCTGAAGTCACCAGCACGATCTCGACCCCCTGACTGCGCACAGCGGCAATCTGCTGCACCAGCGACACGAGTGTCGGGCGATGCACCTTATCGGCGCCAGCAGTGAGAACATTGGTGCCGACCTTGACAACAATGCGATTGGGATGGGTCATACGTTCAGGTATGAGGCAAGAAAGCGCAGGCAGGGGTACGGTCGGAGAGCCGTTGCAATGCAACGGCTCTCCGCAATGCAACGGCTCTCCGCAATGCAACGGTTCTTCGCTTCACGGCGCCAGACGATACCCGACACCCCATTCCGTCAGCAGCAATTTCGGTTCGCGCGGATCCTGTTCGATTTTGCGGCGCAGGTGCCAGATATACACTTTGAGGTAATCGTTGTCTTTGGTATACTCGTGCCCCCACACGCCGCGCAGGAGCGTTTCGTGATCGAGCACCGCGCCCGCATGCTCGGCAAGCAGGAGGAGCAGGTCGTACTCGGTTGGCGTCAGATCGACCGGCTCACCGCGCACCAGCACCTCACGCTTCTGCTTGTCGATCATAATTTCGCCGCCGCCAGCGGTAATCGGGCGATTGGGAGAGGGCACCCGTCGCAGCAATGCTCGAATGCGCGCTGTCAACTCGTCCATGTTGAACGGCTTGGTCAGGTAGTCATCGGCGCCGCTTTCCAGACCAGTGACGATGTCCTTGCTCTGGGTGCGGGCTGTCAGCATCAACACCGGTATCTGCGAGAACTCGCGCAACCGCCGGCAGACCTCCCAGCCATCCATTTCCGGCATCATCACATCGAGAATCATCAGATCGGGATGCTGGTCGCGCACCATCTGCAACCCCTGAGCGCCGCTCTCAGCCTCAATGACGCTGAAACCCTCGTGTTCGAGGTTGATGCGCAGCAGATCGCGCAAACCAGGCTCATCATCCACGATCAAGATTCGACGCTGCTCATTCCCCTGCATGGCCTCACCCTTGCCTCTCGCGCCACACTGGCGCCAGTACATAATCGGAAACCCGCACAGAGCCTTCGTCCGTATGCTACCGCAATTGGGCGAACAGCGCCGCCACGTCATCGGTCGTGAGCGTCCCAATGCGGACATAGCGGATTGTACCCGCTGGATCGATAAAGTAACTGACCGGTATCGGCGAAATCTGGAACAATCGCGCTGCTTCTCCATCGACATCGAGTGCAATCGGGTACGTGACCCCATACTGTTGCACAAACTCGCGCACCGCCTCGTCGCTCGTCTCCTGGCGGCGCAGATTGACGCCGACAATCACCAACCCTTCGGACTGGAGCCGCTGGTACGCCGCCTGCAACGCCGGAGTTTCTTCTTTGCACGGTTCGCACCAGGTGCCCCAGAAATTGACGAGCACAACCTTGCCGCGCAGATCCGCCAGACGCACACTGCCGCCGTCCAGTGTTGGCAGCGCCAGGTCTGGCGCGGGGCGGTTCAACTCGCCGACGGCGGGCAACGATGCACTGCCCTCACGACCAAGCATGAACCAGACGAGACCGATAATCACGACTCCGAGAAGAGCGCCTGCCGCAGATGTGATCAATTCGCGCCTGCTGACGCCTCTCCGTTGAGACGATGCGCGTTTTGGAAGCGTTGTTTGTTCATTCATAATGGTAAACGTTTCTGTTCCTGCATTTTAACACATTTGGCGAATGCTGTATAGCGGAATATGAGCCCAGGAGTCCACGGCATTGCATAAGTGTTTGCGCCGACCCTGAGTGCACAGGCAGCGCGCTGGTCAGTGACGAGTGATGAGTGATGAGTGACATGTCGCCTGCTCGTTGCCTCTTGCGCTGTTCCAGAGTGTGCGGGCGGCGCGAACCGAGCACTGAGAACAAGAACCAAGAACCACGCTGCCCCAGGTGTGCGGGCGGCGCGTTCGCACGCCAATTCTTCTGTTCAGGGCGACCGGTGGAGTTGTTGATCTCAATCCTGAAAAATTGGCATGACGCATCCTTGACAACACACAAAACATGGAATAGACTGGTCGTAGACTGGTCTAAAAAAGGATAATGTCGTGATCACTATAGGATCGTACGAAGCAAAAACTCGCTTCTCCGAATTGCTGGCTCGTGTGCGTCGGGGTGAGCGCATTGTTATTACCCTCCACGGAACGCCGGTCGCCGTCCTCGCGCCGCTGGAAGAAACCGTTCCACGTCCATATGCTGAGGTCATCGCCGAACTCCGGGCATTTCGCAAAGAGCGGCGCCTGAGCCGAATAACCGTGCGCGAGCTCATCGAGGAAGGGCGATCATGAACGTCGATGAGCGGTTTGTCCTCGATGCATCCGTCGCTCTCGCCTGGTGTTTTGAGGACGAGAGCGGCAATCTGGCCGATCTGGCGCTGGATCGGTTGGCGCAAACCTCAGCACTGGTTCCTGCGATCTGGTCTCTGGAGATCGGAAACGCCTTGCTCGGCGCTGAACGACGCGGGCGGTTGAGCCAGGCGGAAAGCAATCGCTTTTTGTCGTTGATTCGGGGGTTGCCGATTGAGATAGAAGCTGTATCAGCATCTCGAATGCTGAACGATGTCGTCACACTGGCGCGTGAACAGGGATTGTCCACCTACGATGCCGCGTACCTGGAGACAGCCATGCGCAACGGGCTGCCGCTGGCAACGCTCGACACAGCGCTGCAACACGCAGCGGAACGCTGTGGCGTCGATCTCATTGGCAGCCAGTCGTGACGTTCAGGCGCACCTGTTCACAGTTGGGGGAAACGATGCCGCCGGTCGTCCAAAACAGGGGTTTGGGGGCAGCCCCCGAAAAGGAGCAGCCGCGGCGGAATGGTCTCGCAAGCGCCAACGCACTGCGCCCCGCCACCCCGGGACGCCGCACAGAACGCCAGCGCCCCCAGGAAGAGTGTGAACAGGTACGGTCAGGCTTGTATCTGCACGCCAGGCGCTGGCTTCGACAGGCTCAGCCGACGCCGCGCTGGCTTCGACAGGCTCAGCCGACGCCGCGCTGGCTTCGACAGGCTCAGCCGACG
>DAOTWI010000969.1:0-3333 GCA_034436075.1 Roseiflexus sp. | reverse complement strand
CGCTGCCCGCGTTCGGCTCGGTCAGCGCCCATGCGCCCCACATGCGCCCTTCGATCAGCGGGCGCAGGTAACGCTCCTTCTGGTCAGGCGTCCCGGCAATATGGATCGACAT
Source organism: Roseiflexus sp. (assembly GCA_034436075.1). Taxonomy (GTDB): domain Bacteria; phylum Chloroflexota; class Chloroflexia; order Chloroflexales; family Roseiflexaceae; genus Roseiflexus. Next base: position 3,221 of record DAOTWI010000969.1, on the reverse strand, counting down.
GGAGCAGAGTTGCGCGTGCGCGCCGATGATGGTGCCGGTCGAGGCGCACTTGCGGTTGATCTCCTCCAGCAACACGCAGTAGCCGGTGATCCCGGCTTCGGAGCCGCCGTACTCTTCGGGGAAAGGCACACCGAGCAGACCAAGATCGGCGGCTTTGCGCAGCATCTCGAACGGAACCCGCTCTTCTTCATCGATCTCGCGGGCAATCGGGGCGATCTCCTTGTTGGCGAAGTCGCGGACCGTCTGCCGCAACAGCCGCAGGTCTTCGGGAAGGTCGTACTCCATTGTCTGTTCTCCCTTCTACTACACCTTTTGACCATTATAACACGTTGCGGCATGGATTCCCTGGCATGTGCATGATATGTTATGACGGGGACGCGGATGCGACGGATTCGCGCGGATCTGCTGCTGACATGCGGCAAGAAAGCGCGTCCCTGGTGCGATGCGCCTCAACCAGCGACTGATGGTTTTTGAGAAATTAACCCGGTATCGCCACGTCCAGCCCGCGCAGGCGGGCTTCGCAACAGGAGCCCGCGGCTTCAGCCGCCGGGCTACAAAGCGGATAGCGGAATAATTATTCAACGTCCATCAGTCGCGCCGGTCAGGCGTTCCGCCGGGCATTCACCTGCGCGGTTCGGCACGCTCACCGCGCGCGGTTCGGCACGCTCACCGCGCGTGGACGCCGTCATTCCCGTCTGCGCAGGCAGACGGTCGGTCGCGGGACCATCAGGGGCGATTTCAATCGTTGGCAGCCGAAGCGTCCTGGCGGTTCCTGACCAATCCACGCCCGCGCCCGACCGGAATCCAATTGGTCGAAACCTGATCTGTGAGGTACAATGTAAAATCTGACGCTTATCGTTGCAAGAGGAGGGACCTGGATGCCCGAACAACAGATCCACCTCGCCGTCACCGGCATGACATGCGCCTCCTGCTCGGCGCGCGTCGCAAAGGCGTTGAAGAAAGCGCCAGGAGTGACCGACGCGACCGTCAATCTGGCGAATGAACAGGCGGAGGTGCGCTTCGACCCGGCGCTGGCGACGCCGGATCGCCTGGTTGCAGCGATTGAGGAAGCCGGATACGGTGTGATCACCGATTGTGTTGATATTCCCATCACCGGGATGACCTGCGCCTCGTGCTCGGCGCGGGTCGAGAAGGCGCTGCGCAGAGTTCCCGGCGTTATCGAGGCGTCGGTCAACCTGGCGAGTGAGCGCGCCACGGTGACGTTCACTCCGGCGGATGTCACCTGGAGCGATCTCGTCGCTGCGATTGAACATGCCGGGTATGGCGTCATCGACCAGCGTAGCGCGGCGGATACGAGCGAAGACAGCGAGGCGGCGGCGCGCGCTCGCGAACTGGCAAACCGTCGCCGCACGCTGACCGTCGCCGCAGTGCTGACCGCACCGCTCTTCCTGCTCTCGATGGGGCGCGACTTCGGGCTGATCATGCCGTGGCTGATCGGCGCAGGCGCGGAGATGGCGCGCTCGATGAGCGGACCGCTCCATGAGATGATGAGTCACATCGCGGCGCGCGACGACCTGCTCAACTGGCTGTTTCTGCTCCTGGCGACGCCGGTGCAGTTCTATGCCGGGCGCGATTTCTACGTCCACGCCTGGAAGGCGTTGAAGAATCATCGCACAGCGACGATGGATACGCTCATCGCGGTCGGATCATCGGCGGCATATTTCTACAGCGTGGCGCTGATGGTCACCGGCATGGCAGGGCATGTCTATTTCGAGACAGCAGCGGTGATCATCACCCTCATTCTGGTCGGAAAATACCTGGAGGCGCGCGCGAAGAGCCAGACCGGCGCCGCAATTCGGGCGCTGATCGGGTTGCAACCGAAGACGGCGCGCGTGGTGCGCGGCGGACGCGAGGTGGACATTCCCGCTGCCGATGTACGACGCGGCGACATCGTCATTGTGCGCCCCGGCGAAAAAATACCGGTTGATGGCGTGATCATCTCCGGCTCGTCAGCCATCGACGAAAGCATGATTACCGGCGAAAGCATGCCGGTGGAAAAGCGCGAGGGGGATGCCGTGATCGGTGCGACGCTGAACCGCAGCGGCAGTTTCCAGATGCGCGCGACGCGGGTCGGCAGAGAAACGGCGCTGGCGCAGATCATTGCGCTGGTGCAGCAGGCGCAGGGCAGCCGCGCGCCGGTCCAGCGCCTGGTCGATCAGGTGTCTGCTGTGTTTGTGCCGATTGTGCTGGTAATTGCGCTTATCACATTCCTCGGCTGGTTCTTCATCGGCGGAACGGGACTGACCCAGGCGATGATCTTTGCGGTGGCGGTGCTGGTGATCGCCTGCCCCTGCGCGCTTGGACTGGCAACTCCGACAGCCATTATGGTCGGGGTCGGCACGGGCGCAACGCACGGCATTTTGATCAAGAACGCCGAAAGTCTGGAGCGCGCCGGAAAGGTGCAGACGGTCGTGCTCGACAAGACCGGCACCGTGACCGTCGGAAAGCCGTCAGTGACCGACATCGTTGTACGCACGGCGGATGCGCTCGCGCCCGTCGTGCGGAGGGCGCCGTTGAGCCAGGCGCAGACAAACGACGGTTCGCGTCGGAACGACCCGCTGGCCGCCGTTCATCAGGAATCTGATGCTACGGCAACAGCGGTGATCAATGGCGCTGCCGTCACCGCCGATCTCGATGCCCGGCGCGCCGACCTGATGCGGCTGGCAGCGAGCGCCGAGTCGCGCAGCGAACATCCGCTTGGCGAGGCCATTGTGCACGCGGCGCAGGAGGCAGGCATTGCCACCGTTCCGCCGGAACGCTTCGAGGCGATTGCCGGGCATGGCGTGATCGCCACGGTCGAAGGACACGCGGTAATCATCGGCAACCCGGCGCTCATGCGCGAGCGCGGCATCGACACCTCTGCGCTCGACGACGATGTGGCGCGGTTGCAGAGCGAAGGCAAGACGGTGATGATCGTCGCCATCGATGGCGAGGCGCTGGGGGTCATTGCCGTCGCCGATACGGTCAAGCCCACGTCGCGCGCTGCCGTCGAAGCGCTGCACCGACGCGGGATCGAGGTGCTGATGATCACCGGGGACAACCGGCGGACGGCGGAAGCGATTGCGCAGCAGGCAGGGATCGACCCGCACCGGGTGTACGCCGAGGTTCGCCCGGAAGACAAGGCGCGTATCGTCCGCGAGTTGCAGGGTGACGCAGGCGCCCGCCGGATTGTCGCCATGGTCGGCGACGGCATCAACGAC
>DAOTWI010000968.1:0-6214 GCA_034436075.1 Roseiflexus sp. | reverse complement strand
CTCAGTTCTCAGTTCTCAGTTCTCAGTTCTCAGTCCTCAGTTCTCAGTTCTCAGTTCTCAGTTCTCAGTTCTCAGTTCTCGTTACTCCCTCGGTTTCACCGCCAGCAGACACAGGATCGCCGCACAGAGGATCGCCGCAGTGATCGTCACCGTCCAGCCGATGCCGAACGCCAGCCAGAGCGACGTGGCGCCCAGCGAAGCGACGACGCGCCCGGCGCCGATGGCGGCGGCGCTGAGCGCGAGCATGGTCCCGCGCGCTGCCGGCGCCACTGCCGATACCAGCGGAAACGCCGCAACAATCGCATATTCGAATGACAGGTACAGCAGCAGATACGTCGGCAGCAACCAGGTCCATTCCTGCCCGGCGAAGGGCAGCGCAACAACACAGGCTGCTGCCAGAAGAAATCCGGCAGCGGTTGTGCGCCGGATGCCCAGCCGATCCCCCAGAAGCGCCACCCCCAGGGCCCCAATCAGTTCGCCAATGCCTGCCAGCGCAAACAGCCGCCCCAGTTGCGCCTCGTTCACGGCAAGCGTCTCGCGCAACCAGGGCGCCTGCACGATCTGGATCAGGTCATATGCGCAGAGCGCCAGTGCCACGAATAGCAGCGCCATCAACGCCCCCCTCGTGCGCAGCGCCTGCCAGTCGATCCGGCGCACCGTTTCGCGGAGATTGCGCGATCCATCCGGCAGCAGCATCCACACCAGCGCCAGCGACGCCAGACCGGCAACCGACAGCATCCAGAAGACCGGCGCTGATTGCCGTGTCGTCTGGACGATCTGCATGAGCGGGGCGACGCCCAGCAGCGCCCCGAATGCCCATGACGTCTCGAACACGCCCAATGCCCACCCTCGCCGCGCATAGGGGGTGCGCGCCGACAGGTATGCCTGTGCTGCTGGCTGATAGAGCGCAACTGCCAACCCCACCAGCGCATAGCCGATCAGGAAAGCGGCAAATGATGGCGACAGCGCGCACAATGCCGTTCCAAGCGCAAAGATTGCCAGCCCGCCGCTCATTGTTGCGCGCTCGCCGCGAGTATCCGCCAGCGCCCCGCCGATCGGGCTGAGCATCGACGCCGCCAGTTGCACGGTGATCAAGGCGCTGACCGTGCGCAAGTCCACGTTCAACTCATGCGTCAGGAACGGTTGCAGCGGGTAGATGATGCGGAATGCCGCCACCAGCGCCAGGCGACCGCCGGTGACAATCGCCAGATGCGCCGTCGTCAGGTCAGCGGTATGGGTTGGTGCAGCCGGCGAAGCGATGCTGCACGGCGTTTCATCTGCCATATCAGCATTCCGCCCGCAGTGCGGCAATCTGCCGTTCCGCCTCGTCGCGCCAGGAGGAGTCGCCGCTCAACGCGAGATAGCGTTCGAGGTCGGCGATGGCGTCGTGCGGGTTGCCGTGGAATCGGCGGATGAGACCGCGGCGGAGGTACGGTTCGGGCCATTCCGGCGAGAGCACAATCGCCTGGCTCAGGTCGCGCAACCCGGCTGCGCGCTGGTTGAGTTCGCGTTCGCGGATGATGCCGCGCTGAAAATAGGCGCCGCTGAAGTCGGGCCAGAGCGCAATCGCGCGGCTGTACGCCCCTTCCGCTGCGCGAAAGAAACCGACGTCGGTTGTGCGCAATCCCCAGTATGTCAGGCTATTACCCCACACATACCAGAGGTGCGCCAGCCAGCGGCGCCACGCAGCAATCTTCGGTTCAGGAACGTTGTGCATCGATGATCCCCTCCGCATACCCTGGAAATGTCAATCGCTCCAGGGCAGTCAGTATGATGAACGCTTCCTCGTTCGTTGTTCCGCACATCTCGACGGCTGGCTGCAACGATGTGCAGACCGCCGGTCGTTCAGGGCACCCGAACAGCATGCAGCGATTGTCGGCGCTCAACTGGATGCAGCGCACGCCTGCCGGCTTGCCGTGCGGCATCCCCGGAATTGGCGACGAGATCGATGGTGCAATGCAGCACGCGCCACATCCCGCCCGGCACTCGATAGATTGCATACCGCGCTCCTGCGTGCTACACTGAAACTACACTATTGTACATCAGGCGAGGTGCTGCGATGCGCTCACCCTTTCCCGGCATGGACCCGTTCCTTGAAGCGCCCGATCTCTGGCCCGATGTCCACACGCGGCTGATCGTCGGCATCAGCGATGTGCTGGCGGACATTCTGAGCCCGCGTTTTGTCGTCGCCGTCGAACAGCGCCTGATCGTGGCGGAAGAGGACAGCCCCACGCCCATCGGCGCCATCGTGCCTGACCTGGCGGTGGTCACCCCGGCGCGCCCCGGCGTCACCGCGCCGCTCGACGCCAATTATACCGCGCCGACGCTGATCGAGCCGCTGCCGGAACCGGAAGTGCGCGAACGCTTCATTGAAATCCGTGATGCGCGCACCCGCCGCGTGGTGACGATTATCGAACTGCTGTCGCCCGCCAACAAGACGCCGGGCACGCCGAGCGCCGTCGCTTTCGAGCGCAAGCGGTCGGTGGTGTTCGAGTCGCGCACCCACTGGATCGAGGTCGACCTGCTGCGCGGCGGGGAGCGGTTTGAGGCGACGGCGGGCAAGAGCGACTACTGCGTGCTGCTCAAGCGCGCAACCGATTATCGCTACGAAGCCTGGTTCATCGACCTGCGCGACCCGCTGCCGACCATTCTGGTGCCGACGACGGAGGACTTCGGGGTGGTGACGCTCAACCTGCAGCAGGTGTTTGAGACGGCGTATGCCCGCGCGCACTATGCCGACTCGGTGGATTACACCCGGCCGGTTCCGCCGCCGCCGCTACTGCCCGCCGATGCCGCCTGGGTGCGCGAACAGGTGCGGCGCTGGATGGAGCTGCGGCAGCAGAGGGACGTGGAGAGGGCTTAAGCTGACGCAAAGGTGCGAAGACGCAAAAGAAAGCGTACTGTGTCATTACGAGGCTTGACGCCCCGACGTCTTTGACTCAACCTTTTCGAGCGATGCTGGCAATGCCTTCGTGGACACACGAACGTCAGGAAATGAATTCCGGTCGACCTGCGCCGCCGGGTTGCGTGAGCTGCGGTAAAGCTCTCGCTCAGGACATGGAAGCCCCAGAGGGGCTTTCACGGCCTCAGCAAGGGCTTATGGTTTTTGAGAAAATAATCCAGTATCGCCACGTCCAGCCCGCGCAGGCGGGCTTCGCTTCCCTTAGCCCGCGACTTCAGTCGCCGGGCGGGTGGGCCCCATCATCCCACAGCGTCTCTAAAAATTCAGCTCGACCGCCGTCGGTGCTCCGGGGCGGCTGCCGACGACATGGCACTCGACCGGACCGTGCCGCCCCGAAATCGTCCATTGACCGGCGCGGTGCAAATGACCGCTGACGATATGGCTCACCTTGGGCTGGTCGAGCACAAACTTCCCCAGCGTGAGGTTCCCCAGGTAGGCGCTCATCAGGCTCCAGAAGTCGCTTTCGGGATGGCGCGGCACCGCCGCTTCGATGATCGGCACGTGGGTCACAACCAGAATCTGTGAAACGGTCGGATTGCCAATGAGGGTTTCCATACGGTTGGCAAATCCTTTCGCCAGGTAGCGCGCCATAGCGCGGTCGCTCCAGGGCCAATCGACATAATCGGCGTCGTGGTTCACGCTCCCTTTCAACGCGCGATACTCGTGATCGCCAAGCGAGAGGTGCGGCGCGCGCGATGAATAGTCGTACCATGCCATAGTGCCGCAGATGCCAAGAGTTCCCAGCGTCAGCACGTCGTTTTCGAGCCAGATGAACCCTTCCTCACGCGCAATACGCGGCAGCCAGGCTTCCCAAAGCGTGCGGCTGTCGTGGTCGCTGCGATACACATCGTGATTCCCGGCGATCACGGCGCGCGGGCAGGTCAGATCGCGGAACAGTTGCAGTCCGCGCTGGAAGAGGCGCAGCGGATGCCCAATGTCGCCCGCGATGATGAAACAGTCGGGTTTGCGTTGCCGCACCCACCCGGCGAACGCCAGGTAGGCGTCGCGCTGCGCTGGGCGATAGTGGAGATCGGCTGTCACAATAATGCGCATGGTCTGAACGTCCTTGTTCAGGTAATATATGCGCCTTCAATGATACCGCGCATAACGCAGTGTGGCAAGACCCTCTTTTTGCAAATCAATCGCATGTCATCTATCGTTCATTCCATGGGCGCAACCAATGTGCTATGATTTGACTGAATCACCGGTCAGCGCGGGGAAGGAAAAGGCGTGGCGCAGCGGTCCAATGGAAAGCGATTGGGTCGTTTCTTCCGCACGACAGTCCGCGTTGCAGGCATCGGCGCCGCAGTGCTGGCGCTGTTGTGCGTCTGGTTGTGGGTTTCGACCGACCTGCCTTCCCCTGAGCGGTTGCGCGCGCGCGCCGCTTCCGGCGCCACGCGCGTGCTGGACCGCAACGGTCGCCTGCTCTACAGCGCGCCCGATCCGTTTGGCGCACAGCGCCGCCCGATTGCCCTCGATCAGATGTCGCCGGCGCTGATCCAGGCGACGATTGCGGTCGAAGACGCCAGTTTCTACGACAACCCAGGCATCGATCTTCGCGGCATCGTGCGGGCGATCTGGCTCAACCTCCGGCACGGTCAGATTGTCGCTGGCGGCTCCACCATCACGCAGCAACTCGCGCGTTCATTTCTGATTGATGCGTCGCTGGCGCAGGAGCGCAGCCCGGAACGCAAGGCGCGCGAGATTGTGCTGGCGCTCAAACTGACTGCGGCGCTCTCCAAGGACGAAATCCTGGAACTCTACCTCAACCAGACCTATTATGGCGCGATGAGTTACGGCGTCGAGGCGGCGTCGCAGCGGTTCTTCGGCAAACCGGCGCGCGACCTTGATCTCGCGGAAGCTGCGCTGATCGCCGGTCTGCCGCAGGCGCCGTCGCGCTACGATCCATTGACCAACCCGGATGCGGCGCGCGCCCGTCAACGTGATGTGCTGGCGGCAATGGTGCGCGCCGGTTTTATCACGCCAGCCGAGGCGCAGAGCGCCGCCAGCGAGCCGTTGCAGTTCAGAAGCAACTGCGTGACGCCAGGATGCCTGCCGCGCGCGCCGCATTTCGTCTTTTTCGTGCTGGAACAACTGGCGGCGGAACTCGGTCCTGACATCGTGGCACGCGGCGGGCTGACGATCACCACCACTCTCGACCTGGGATTGCAGGAGGCGGCGGAACTGGCGTTGCGCCGCCAGATCGATGCGCTTTCCAATCCCCGTGACGGCAGTCCCGACCGTCGCGCCCGCAATGGCGCTGTGGTTGTGCTCGACCCGCGTGATGGCGCGATCCTGGCGATGGTCGGCAGCCCGGATTTCACCAGCAACGCGATTCAGGGGCAGGTGAACGCGACACTGGCGCTCCGCCAACCCGGTTCGGCGATCAAGCCGCTCACCTATGCGGCGGCGCTCGAACGTGGCTGGACGCCAGCCACCACGATTCTTGACATACCGACGACGTTCACTGATGCTCATGGTCGCGTCTATGCACCGCAGAACTACGACCGTGCATTCTATGGTCCGCTATCGTTGCGCGAGGCGCTGGCAACGTCCTCGAATGTCGCCGCCGTGCGCGCCCTCGACTTTATCGGCATCCCGGCATTGCTGGAGATAGCGTCACGCCTGGGGATCACGTCGCTCGGCGATGAGCCGGGGCGCTTCGGGCTGGCGCTGACCCTCGGCGGCGGTGAGGTGACGTTGCTGGAACTGACCGGCGCCTACGCCGCCTTTGCGAATGGCGGCATGCGGGTAACGCCGTATGCCGTTCGAGACATCAGCGGCGCCTCACTGTCCGAGTCTTCAGCGCCACTGATGCAGGAAGCCTCCTCGCCCGCCCTCGACCCGAAGATCGCCTACCTGATCAGCGATGTTCTGAGCGACAGGTATGCCCGGATGCGCGCATTCGGCGGCGCACTCGACGTTGATCGCCCCGCAGCCGTCAAAACCGGCACCACCACCGATTGGCGCGATAACTGGACGGTCGGGTATACGCCGGATCGGGTGGTTGGGGTGTGGGTCGGGAACGCCGACGGGCAGCGGATGGAAGCGATCAGCGGCGTCACCGGCGCAGCGCCGGTCTGGCGGCAGGTGATGCTGGCGGCGCACGAGGGGTTGCCGCCACGCTCGTTTGTCCGTCCGCCGGGGATTGTCGAGGTATCTATCTGCGCCGAAGGAGGTCTGCTGCCGTCGCCGGTTTGCCCGGCGACGCGGCTCGAACGGTTCGTTGCCGATACTGCGCCGCAGCGCCCC
>DAOTWI010000967.1:0-2016 GCA_034436075.1 Roseiflexus sp. | reverse complement strand
CTCAGTTCTCAGTTCTCAGTTCTCAGTTCTCAGTCCTCAGTTCTCAGTTCTCAGTTCTCAGTTCTCAGTTCTCGGTTCTCAGTTCTCGGTTCTCAGTTCTCGGTTCTCGGTTCTCGTATCCGGTAGAATGCAACCTGTGTATTCTCAACCTCGTTCTCGCCGTCGTCGACGGCATCATGCGCAACGCGCGACATTGCCAGTGTGGCGCGCCGTTGCTATTGCAGCCGGCGCGTTGCTCATCGTGCTTGGCACGTGCAGCGCGCCGCTCGTGACCCGCAGGCTTCAGCAGGCAGCCGCGCCAACGCCGGCGCTCCTTCCGGCAGCGGCAGTCGCGCCTGATCCTGAACCAACGACGGCTGCTACTGCAACGCCGCTGCCAACGTCGCCTCCGCGACCATCGGCGACGCCAACGCTTTCGCCGACGCCCACGCTCATGCCGGGCTCTGGTCCCGGCGCACCGCCGCTCAGTCCGTTGGGACGCGAGATCGATGCGTACCTGACAGGTCTCACGAGCAGCGGGCAGTTTCAGGGTGCAGTGCTCGTGGCACAGAACGGCGAGGTGGTGATTGCGCGGGGGTACGGCAACGCCGATGAGAATGTTCCCAATACGGTACAGACGCGCTTCCGCCTGGCGTCAATCACCAAACAGTTCACCGCTGCCGCCATTCTTGCGTTGCAGCAGGACGGCAAACTGAGGGTTGACGACGCGATCTGCGCCTACCTCGATCCCTGCCCCGACGCCTGGAAACCGCTGACGATCCGCCATCTGCTGACGCACACGTCGGGGTTGGTGGACTACACCGCCTTCGCCGGTTTCGAGCCGACTGAAATGAACCCGGCGACGCCGCAGGAACTGGTCGAGCGATTTCGTAGCTTCCCGCTCAGTTTTGCGCCAGGCACGCTCTACCACTACTGCAACTCGAATTATGTGCTGCTTGGACTGATTATCGAGCGCGTGTCGGGCATGGAATACGCCGATTATCTGGAGCGACGCTTTTTTGCGCCGCTCGGCATGAACGACACTGGTTATGATACCAATCGCGGCGCGATCAGCGACGGCGCACAGGGATACACCGTACCCGGCAGGAAATCCGGTTTCCTTGACGCTTCGACTCTCTATGCCTCTGGCGGGTTGTACTCGACGGTCGGCGATCTCTTTCGCTGGGATCAGGCGCTCTCAACCGAAGCGGCGCTGGCGCGCGCCCAGCTGGATCAGATGTTCACGCCTGCACTGCGCAATTACGGTTTTGGCTGGAAAATCGAAACGATCAACGGACGGCGGCGTATCAGCCATCCCGGCAACATGACCGGCGTCGCCACCTTCTTTGCCCGCTACCCCGACGACCGCGCGACGATTATTGTGCTGGCGAATATGGAGTACGCCAACGCCGAGGGGATCGCCAACTACATCGCGTCGCGCATGTTTGCGCCGCCAATCACCCCAACCGCCGTGAGGTGACGGTCACCTCGGGTCTACCCACTCCGGCGGCGGCGATTGGATGACGAGCGTTGCGCCGCTGCGCGGGTGCGGCAGTTCAAGCCTCCCGGCGTGCAGGTGATGATGCTGCGTTGCATCGCCGCGCCAGGTGGATGGTCCGCCATACTTGACATCGCCGATCAGCGGATGCCCCAGATACGCAAGGTGAAGGCGGATCTGATGGGTTCGTCCGGTAAGGGGTGTGGCGCATACCAGCGCCGCATCGTCCATTCGCCGCACGACCTTCAACCGGGTGCGCATGGCTTTGACCGTTCCGCCCTGCGGCAGCACGCGCCCGATCTCTTCGCGCGGAAAAACGCGGAAGACGCCGCCGCGTCCCCGCCCATGCCCGGTTTCGATCTCGATCTCGTCGAAGGCGGGCAACCCGGCGCAGAGCGCCAGATAGGTTTTGTGCACAGCGCCTTCGCGAAAGGCATGTTGCAGGGCTGCATTGACATCTGGCGTCTTCGAAAGCAGCAGCACGCCGGATGTATCACGATCGAGGCGGTGCGCCAGGTGCAACCGCGGCGGCGCACCTG
>DAOTWI010000966.1:0-2193 GCA_034436075.1 Roseiflexus sp. | reverse complement strand
CGCTGCCCGACCTGCGCCGCGCTCTTGCCGCCGCCGAGGTCGGACCGGCGGCGCGCTCAGCAATGATTGCACTGACCGACGAGCCGCAGGTGACGGCCAAAATCGCCACCGCCGAGGAAAGCCTGCGTCTGCTTGATGTGTGGAACGCGCTCGAACAGGCGCCGCGCGCCTCGCTGCTGTACGTGGTGACTGTGCCAGTCGATCTTGACATCGTTATCGAATCGCCGCTGGTGCTCACACGGATGCTGCGCGTCCGGCAACGCACCGATGCCGATACATCAATGGAGTTCATTCGGATTGGCGGAGCAGTGCGCGATTCTACCGGCGCACCGCTTGCAGGAGTGACGGTTGCCATCGAAGGAGGTGCAATCGAAACGGTGACGAATAGCGAAGGCAGATATGCGTTGAGTCACATCCCGGTCGGGAACGTGACCCTGCGGGTGATACGCCCTGATGGGAGCGTCCACATCACAACATTCGCAACGCCGTCGGAATCATACGATATCGTGCTGGATTGAAAGGAGCGGTTCATGCCTGAGTATCTCTCACCTGGCGTGTACATCGAAGAAGTCAGCAGCGGTCCGCGCCCGATTGAAGGGGTCGGTACGGCGATGGCGGCGTTCGTCGGATTCGCTGCTGCTGGTCCCGTTAATCAACCGGTGCTGGTGACCAGCTGGACGCAGTATGTCGAAAAGTTTGGTCGCCTCGATGAAAGCGGGCGGCGCAATCCGCACATGGATGGCGCGTACCTCTCGCATGCCGTCTACGGGTATTTCCTCAATGGCGGCGGTCGTTGCTATGTGACGCGCATCCCGCAACAGGCGGACGGCAAAGCGCCGCCTCCGCCGCGCCTCGAACTGCCGACGCGCGCCTCAAAGGCGCTGACGTCGCTCATTGTGACGCCGAAGAGCGAAACTGCCAGCGACATTCAGGTTGAGATCGGTCCGCCCGTCGGTGAAAACCCGCCGCCGGAAGCGTTCACCGTCAAGATCAGCATGGGGGAGGTGAAAGAAGTCTACGAGAATGTCTCGTTGAACAAGCGACCAAAAGATGGCACCTCCTATGTTGTCGAGAAGATCAACAGTTCCAGCACGCTAGTGCAGGTCGCCGAGGGACTGGCGACCGGCTCGCTGGCGGACCGTGTGCCGGAGTTTGGCATGTCGGTGATCAAGCCGCCAGCGCCGCTCGTCCCTGCACGTGTGGACGCCACGACGTTTGTGGGCAGCGCCGCCGAGCGCAGCGGCGTCGAGGGGCTGGAGATCGCCGAGGACGTGACCATGATCTGCGCGCCAGACCTGATGTCCGCCTATCAGTCGGGCGCGATCACGAAGGAAGGGGTCAAAGCCGTTCAGCTGGCGATGATCGCCCACGCCGAGCGCATGCAGGATCGCATGGTCATTCTCGATCCGCTGCCCGGTCTGACGCCGCAGCAGGTCAAACAGTGGCGCGAGCGCGACACGAACTACGACTCGAAGTTCGCCGTGCTCTATTACCCCTGGATCAAGATCATGGGACCGGACGGCAAGACCGAGATGGAGATCCCGCCGTGCGGTCACATCGCAGGCATCTGGGCGCGCAACGACAACACGCGCGGCGTCCACAAGGCGCCGGCGAATGAGGTCGTCCAGGGGGCGCTTGGTCCGGCAATTGCAATCACGAAAGGCGAGCAGGATACGCTCAACCCGATCGGCGTCAACTGCATCCGCTCGTTCACCGGCATGGGATTGCGGGTCTGGGGCGCGCGCACCCTCTCCAGCGACGCTGCCTGGCGCTACGTCAACGTGCGCCGTCTGTTCAACTACGTCGAGAAGTCGATCGAACGCGGGACGCAGTGGGTGGTCTTCGAGCCGAACGACCCCAACCTGTGGGCGCGGGTCAAGCGCGATGTCGAGGCGTTCCTGACCGTCTGCTGGCGGGACGGCATGCTGTTCGGTCTGACGCCGCGCGAGGCGTTCTACGTCAAGTGCGACGAAGAACTGAACCCGGCTGAGGTGCGCGATCAGGGCAAATTGATCATCGAAGTCGGGCTGGCGCCGGTCAAGCCCGCTGAGTTCGTCATCTTCCGCTTCAGCCAGTTCGCTGGCGGCGGGGCGTAAAAAAGAATAATCGATGAGCCGTTGCAATGCAACGGCTCAACCGTGCAACGGCTCAACCGTGCAACGGCTCAACCGTGCAACGGCTCAACCGTGCAAC
>DAOTWI010000965.1:0-16998 GCA_034436075.1 Roseiflexus sp. | reverse complement strand
CCGACGCTGTCCCGCCCGGCGGTTGATGGGATTTGAACGATGATTCTGCTATCCGTTCGTCCGCCTGGCGGCTGATGTGATGTGAATCCCTATTCCGCTCTCCGTTCGTCCGCCCGGCGGCTAAAGCCGCGGGCTCCAGTTGCGAAGCCCGCCTGCGCGGGCTGGACGTGGCGATACCGGATTATTTTCTCAAAAACCATACGCCCTTGCTGAGGATACGAAATCCTCTGCGGGGCTTTTATGTTCTCAGCGAACGCTGCGGTTCATCGCAATGTTCAGTGCGGACGCTGAGCGAGGCAAGTCAAAAAGTTAAGTGTCGCTCCACTATGCGAGTCGCCTGTTGCGTTCAGATTGCTGCTGGACTCAATGCCTTGTCAGTAATCTCGCACAATGGCGGAAAGGCGCGGAGACTCCGCCTGTGTGAGCTGGAATCGAGTTGTTTGCAGAAGTGTCATCACCCGTTCCAAAAGACTCCTTACGCATTCACGCGCAGTCGCCGTTCACTACATCGTTGATCTAGAGCTTTTTCGCTTGTTCATAAAGAAGCCTTGCTTGTTCCTCAACCTTATTGGCGGGGAGCGGGTTTTTTCGCTTTCCGGCGTGCATCAAATCGTTGCGTAATTCACTGAGCTGACCAAAGAGCTTGACCACATCGTTGTATGATGGCAACTTGCTGAGATCAATCCCTTCGCCTGCATGTTCTTCAGCGGTCGTATTCTTGCTTTGTTTCTGCACTTCTGCGCCTAATGCGTCTTCCACACGCTTGCGAACGTCTCTTTCCAGCAATTGGTCATATAGCCCAAGTTGTGCCATTGTCCATGAAATTAACCATTCACGCGCCAGCGCAATGCCGAAAAAGGGTGCGACATACTCGCGCCCGTCTGGAAAGACGTAGCAGGTATCGGTCGGCCTGACGCCAAGGAAGGTGATCGCCTTCATATCCTGATGAAGAGCGCCTTTACTGCTTACGGATCTTCTCCAGCACGATCAGCCCTGTTTCGCTGCCCGGCATCTCCAGCGTCAGATTCGGTCCGGCATCCGCAACTTTCTTCGATTTGACCTTGTTTGCGACAAACCACTCGAAGTTCTTCCCCTCTGGATCGGGGTATACATCGGTGCGCGGGTAGTGGACGGGCAACGGTTGGCTGTGTTTGGGATTGGCGAGTAGTGCGATCAGGTCAGCGATGTTCGGCAACTTCCACAAAAAGTTTCCGTAGCACCGTTTCATCGCCTCCCCAAAGCGCGCCTGCCAGTCGCTGAGTTCATCTGATGTGGCGTTGCGCCAACCAGACGTAGCCAGACTGCTGTACCGGGCGCTCAGGTTCAGCAGTTCGACTCGATCCACCGATAGTTTGACACTGCCAAAGCCGAGCGGTTTGGCGTAGCCCAACCGAAAGAAACAACCTTCCTCTCCAAGACGAAGCGTCCAAATCAGTGCGCCCAATTCTACCGGCGCCAGGTTGCGAAAGTCGATTGTGAACTGAAACACATTCCCCGGCGCGCGCACGCCGCGCACGCTGCGGTTCTGGTGATCGCGACGACGTTCGGCGCGCTCGTATTCGAGGCGGTTGAGTGCGTCGCCGTGATGACGGTAGAACTTGCGTCCGCGCACCTCGTTGGGTCCATCGTAGCCGATGGTGGTCGCGGCGCCTGGCTGCTTGCGCTCCTCCTCGCTCCATTCGCCGTTTTTCTTGCGCAAGTAGAAGAGTGTGGTTGTCGGCTTGGGAGAACTGAGAATAGCCAGCGGCATCTCTTCAGCGTACACCCCTTTGTCTTCAGTCAACACTGCATGGCTGAAGCGCACTCGTCCGGCATAGGCGACGCGCGCCTTCCGATCCTCCGCTGGCGTGGCGCGCACCCAACCGAATACGCGCGAGGCGATGTCCAGTTTCTCGTACTGATCGCTTGGTTTCAGGTGATCGGGCAACAGATCGCCGATTGCGCAACGATAGCGCAGCCGCGCCACCTTTGCCAGCGCGATATTGCGCACCGTCTTTTTGTCTGGTTCCAGTTCAACATAGACCAGGTTACCTGGCGCCAGCCGATCACTCTGCACCTGGCTGCGAAAATCGTCCCTGCGTTCGTGCAACTGAGCGTGGAGGATGGCGTTGAAATCCGCTTCGCGCTCTGCGTCGAAGAACACTTTCTGCGCCTGGTTACGATGACCCTTGAAATAGAAAAAACTCTCGTTGCGCTTTGTTTCAATGGTGCGACCGGTGACTTTGACCCGGCCGCGATATATTCGACTTTCGCCATCAGCAGGCAACTCTTCAGGGTGACGGGCCAGCGCCTTGACCTTTGTCAGGTTGTTCTTTGTCTTGCCAATAATTGCATATGCTTCTTCACCACACTGCCAGTCTCCTTTGAGCAGATTGAGCTTCCTATCCTCATAATACGCACTGATCTTTGCCTCTTCGCAGAGCAGGATCACCCCGGGTTGATCGCCGTTCGGCAAACACTGCACAATGCTAGGCTTAAAGCGCTGCGCTTCAATCGGGTCGATGCGATACTCCAACCGTTCGTCGCCGTTGAAAACGCTGAAGGGCGAATTGGTGACGGCTTCGAAGAGGGAGCGGATCATACCGCGCAAACTGGTGGCGGGAATCGCATCCCTGCCCTCGTACTGGAAGAAACGATAACTCTTGTGCTGGACCTCGGCGGTATTCAGGCGAGGAATGGTGGTCGCCTGGATGTCGTGACTGTCGGAAATGAAGAGCGGCGTTACTGCCTCCAGCGTACAGGTGATGCGTCCGGTCAGTCTCACGTACCGGTCGTGGGGCGGCGGCGCGCAACGACCCAGCAACCGTGCGTCGGGGTCGTTGGATGGAATAACCGGTTCAGGCAAATAGCGCACGAAGTTGTAGGGATTAAGGAAACGATACTCTTCCTTACGTTCAGCAGGCAGCTTTGGCTTGGGCCACGGCACCGGCAATGCGGACGGTTTGATCACCTGCGCAGGCGCTGGTTGACGATCGCGTTTCTCGGCGCGATCAACGTTTCCCCCGCCTTTGTACGGCTTGCCAGGAATGGGGATGGGCAGCTTTTTGCCTTTATGTTTTGCCACGATACGCTCCTGTCATGTTTCACATCTCGATTGACCCTGATCGTTCCTGGATATGCGGTAAACGTTGGCTTCGACAGGCTCAGCCAACGTTTACCAGCGCAGAGGAGGTGCAACGATGACCCGCCGCAGGTAAACGTTGGCTTCGACGGGCTCAGCCAACGTTTACTGCACGACAAATGAATCAGACATAAGGAAGACAAGCCTCCATCAACGAGGAGTCTCTGCGCCTTTGTGTGCACTTATTCGAAAGGTATTAGACCTAGACGACTTCGCCTTCCCTGTTGATCAATGGCAACCCCTGTTGTTCATCCTCAGCCAGCGGCAGCGCGATGCGGGGTCCGGGATTCTGCCCGCCGCGCTTGTTGCCGACGAACCACTCGTACTGTCTGCCGTCCGGTTGCGGTTGCTGCGTCGGGCGCGGGTAGTGCACTGGCAGCGGCGGCGTTGTCGCCAGCAGCGCCTTCAGGTCGCGGATGTTCGCCAGTTGATCGAAGGCTGCGCCGTAACGCGATCCCATCGCCTTCGTGAACGCAGCCATCCACGCATCAATCCGCTGCGGGTCCTGATCGCTCCAACCGCTTCCCTCGAATGAGGCATAGCGCACGTCGGGGGCTAGCAGTGAAACCCCCAGAATCTCAATCTGCGCCGAGCCAAAGCCAAGCGGTTTGGCGTAGCCAATGCGGTGATGCCATCCTTCGAGCCGCAGACTCCAGAGCAGCGCGCCAAGCTCCAGCGGCGCCAGGTTCTCGAAATCCACAGTGAACTCAAAGACGCTACCCGCCCTCCGGACGCCTCGCACCGTCCGGTTCTGGTCGCTCTTTGCGCCATTGACGCTCTGGTATTCCTGCAGACTGAGTCGATCACCGTGATGCCGGTAGACCTTGCGCCCGCGCAAAATCTGGTTGGAGTTGTCGTAGTCCACCTGCTGATCATCCAGTCCATTCTGCGGCTTGCCGTTGCGCGGGCGCAGGTATAAGCGATAGGTGGTCGGCTTGGGCGTGGACAGGATCGCCAGGATTGCGTCGAAGGTCCCGGCGTCGTGGGTCAGCGTCGCATGGCTGAAACGCACTCGTCCGGCATAAGCGGTCACTTTATCGAGGTCAGGTTGCTTTTGCTCAGGATCATCGTCACCCCACACCCACCCAAAGACCCGGCATGCCGGGCAGAGCTGGTGGTAGTCAGTGCATTTCGCCAGCTCAGGCGGGTGAAGCAGAGCGCCAATTGTATGCTCAAAGCCGACGCGCGGAACAGAGACGGGAACGATGAACCTGACCTGGTACGCGCCGGATGCGCCTTCGAGCATGGCATACACCAGATCGCCATGGCGCAGTTTGGCGTCGTGGCGACCGGTGCGTTCAACGATGAAGCGGCTGAAGGCTGGCTCTCTGCCCTGCGGCTGTTCTGGATGCCGACGCTTGCGCACCTCATCGCTGTGGCGTTCCTGATAATCGGCGATGAGTTCTTCGTATTTCTCCCGCACCTCTTCAGGCAACGCAACCGTCTGCAACGGCTGGGTGGCGAAGAACAGGCGCTCATCGTGCTTGTTTTCGATGTTCTGGTTGGTGATGAAGAGGTAACCTTGAACCAGACGCTGGTTGCCCGTGGGCTTCGGCAGCGGTTGGCCTGGTTTCGCCAGATGAACCACGTTCCAGAACTCAAAGTTGCGGCGTGGATGTTTCATCAGTTCAATGATCGCCTGGCATTGCTCGCCATGCGCAAAGTCCGCCAGCGAAAGCTTTTTACGCCTCGCATACGACGTACCGGGCGCCTGCACCACCGTCCTGCTCTTTTGCAGCGGATCGTATACATGCACCCAGGCAGCATACTGCGGACCGGATGGGCGCCTCCCAGGCGTAACGGGCGTTGTGCCGGGCAACAACTCCAGTTCCCAGCGGTCGTCTGTTTTGCGTACACGCGCAGGAACCAGTTGCAGCGCCAGCTCCGGCAACAGATGATAGCTCAGCCGCTTGTTCCCGGCGAAGTGGGCAAAGCAGGAATTGGTCGCCGCCTCGAAGATCGAGCGCACCGCGCCGCGCAGGCTGGTTCCGGGAATGGCGACATGTCCCTCCGGGTCGCGGAAAAAGCGGTAGTGCCGATGAACTTTGCCATTTACCGTCTCTTCGATGATCTCTTCGCTGTCCGACACGAAGATCGGTGTTGTCGCAGTCAGGCGACAGCAGATGCGCCCGGTCAACCCCACGTACCGGTTGTGCGGCGGCGGCGCGCAGCGCCCCAGCAACGGAGCAATGTGCGCATTGCGCGTTTCCAGCGAACGCACGAAGTTGTACGGGTTGAGGAAACGGTATCCCCGCGGCTGCGATGGTGATGCGCTCTGTGACGCAGGCAGGCGCCTGGGCTTGACTTTGCTCATGGCTGATGCTCCTGGTGCGGCTTATCGCTCAACGCCCGATACCAGACAAACGCCGTCCGCCCTTGTTCGGTGTAGCGCCAGAAAAGCAGGTAGAGGCGACCGGTCGTTTTCAGCGGGTACGCCAGGTTCGCTGCCGCAACCCGATCATCGAACCAGCGCGGCTGATTATCTTTGCGATCGCCCCACAGCATGACCGACTCTGCGTAGCGGCGAAGCTGACAGGCAGGATGTTCCTTCCAGAAATCCTCGATGTTGAAACCCGTAAGTGACACTGATGTGCCAATGTAGTGCCATAGCCAGCAATCGCCGTCGCGCCGCAGCGAAAGATGCCCGCCCTCGCCGAAGATCTCGGCGCGCTGGAGGTATTCCGGTTGGACAGGACGCTCGGCGAACTCGATATGACTGACATGCTCCCAGATGCGGTAGGGCATTGCATCCTGGCACGCCTTCCAGACGTTCAAGAAGGCGTTCAGTTGATCGGCAGGGAACTTGCCGCCCAGAATGGTCGGACGGTCCGCGTCGCTGAGTTTCGCCCGCTGCATCTTATCGTACAATTGCTCAAAGTCGATGCTCTTGTCGGTCATGACACCCTCGCCGGGTAAAGATTGGGCAACCATGTACCGTCGATCTCATCGAAGTAGCTGTCTCTCAGATTGGCGGCGTCTTTTCTCAAATCGACGGCTTGCTTGTACTCTTCTGTGCCTGCTTCCATTCTCTTGTGCACCTTCCTGTTGAACGCCCTGACCCAACCCTCCGCCAGCGCCTTCCAGTCGTTCGCGGTTGCCTGATCAACGATCAACGTGCGATAGACGCCGCTCATCGCGCCTTTCGATTGCAGCAGTCGCTGTCGCGCGGCGATTGCCTGCTGCACGGCTGGTTCCTGGTCATTCGTCTCAGGCAGCGGGAAATCACTGTCATGGATGATGCCGAGGGTCAAAGCGCCGTCTTCAATCCGGCACTGACCGAAGCCTTTGGCGGCGCCGAAGCCGATGGTGATCAACCCGTCGTGCAGATCGCGGAGCACGAGCGCCAGCCAGCCGAGCTCCCAGGGTTCGGGATTTTCGAGGAAGAGCCGCACGCGGAATTTTGGCTTCCACAGCACCACCGCGTCGAACTTGGCGGTGTCGCGCCCGCCGCCGGTGAAGCGGTCAATCGCCAGAAAATCGAGTACTTTGGTTTCGACCTTCTCGCCGACAAATGGCGCGTCCTCTACCCGCAAACGGCTGCCATTCCAGGAACTGCCAAAGAGCCGGCAGGCGAGGCAGAGTTTGTCTTCGGCGCCGACGCGCTCGAACCCATCACGCTCCTGCTTTGGACGGGCTTTGATGAAGCTGTTGCAACTCGCTGCCGGATCATCAGTTTTCGTCGTCAGCGGATTGCAGGCGGGGCACGTCGTCAAAAATGCCGCCTTACGGCTCTCCAGGTCTTTGCCGTTATCCCACGCCCTGAAGGTGGCGAGGGTGCGGGCGATTCGCTCCGCCTGGCTGCGCAGCGCCCCACGCAGACTGGAACCGGGCAGCACCGGTTTTGCGCCCTGCTCATAAGCCTCCAGCACCGGCGCATGGTCGAACCCGCCGCGCCCGGCTTGCGTCAGATCGTGGGTGAGGAAAGGACCGGTCGCCGCCAGGGTGAACTCCGCCAGCGCCCATGAGCGGGCGACGGGGAGAGCGTCACGGTGCGGTCTGATCAGACCGCGCGCCACCGCAAGGTGCGCATCGAGCCAGCCACGATCGCCGTCGGTCGCATCCCAGGGCGGACCATTGCGCAGGAATTCAACCAGCACATCAGGCTGATTGAGGTCGCGCTCAATCCACTGCACATCAGACAGACTCAAGGCGCCCAGACCTCTGCCGACGCGCCCGCCGACTACGCCGCGCCCCTGTTCCCATTCCGCCAGCGACGCTGCCAGCAATGTGAGCGTTCTGTCGTCGCTCTTCAATTGCCGGTCGATTTCCAGCCGCACCTTGAACGTTGTTCCGGCTGGCAGCACCTCATAGTCGAACTTGATCCGCTCGCGGCGCGCCGCCGCGCCAGTGACGCGGTCGATGCCAACGCCATCGCGGATCGTCAGCGGCGGCGATGCATCCAGCACCGCATCATAGACCAGCACGCGAGCGGCCACGGCTTCTTCGTTGTCCTCCCGCGGATTGACATCGCCGAAGAGTTGGCAGACAAGGCACTGGCAGGCTTTCGTTGATAGTTTCCCTTCCAGCGCCTGACAGGGTTTATCGCCCAACCGCGGCGCCAGGCGGGTGGCGATGCTGCGCAGCGCGCCAGCGATGGCTGTGCCCGGAATGAGCAACCGACCGCGCGCATCACGGCGCAGCACCTCATCGGTCGTCTCTGTGTCCTCGCCCGTGCCGACGTGGAGCGCCGTGCGCAGTGTCAGCGTGGCGGTAATCGCGCGAAACGTCATGGATCACCTCCGTTCCTGGGCGTTCTGGCGCGCGGGCGCAGCGATGCGGGCAGCCAGCATCTGCAAGCCCATCCGCCACGCCTGCGGATTATGTTCGAGTTGCCTTGCCTTCAGCTCGTCTGCCAGCATATCGAGCATCTTCCCAATCGTTTCCATGCCCCGTTGCCCATAGGTCTCGAAAAAGTTCGGCTTGTCACGCCCGTTTAGCGATGTGACGGGCAATGTTTTCCAGCTTCCCATCTGTGCCAGGTCTCGCTTGATTGCATCGACTGGTGTGTGTTGTAAAACGTGCAGCAGCCGGGCGACTGCCTCAAAACGTTCATCATTGAAGTGATCAAATGATTGATCGTCTAACTTCTTCGCCCACCCCCGGGCAAACTCAAGCATCGCAACTAATGGATGCAGCGTCGCCGCAGCATCCACATCCACCAGTTCCAGCGGGGACAGATCGAGCATCAGACCGTCGATCCCCTGAAGTTGCCGGTAGACCGGATGGTTGAACGCTACGCGCCCGAATCCTTCATCACGGCGCAGACCAATGCCGCGCGCTTCGACCTTTTCCAGACATTCCACCAATTTGTTCACTTCAATGCCCCTGAAACTCAGCCGCACGCTGGAACCGGCGGCGAGCGCGATGTCCCGCGCGCGCGGCAGCCCCAAGACAGCGTTGAAGGCATCCACCGTCCGCACCGCCGAAAACGCCAGCGCCTCGCCGTTCTGGTTGCAATCAATCGAGACTTCCGCACCGTCCGGCAACTGCAACTCGCGCTTCAGCCACGCCGGATCGAAGCCGCGCCAGAAGCGTCCCCAGGGGTCGGGAACAATCGCATCGCTCAGTAGCAGCATTGTGACATGCTCCGTCGAAGTGAGGCGCTCGTCGAGGCTCTGCACGTGGAACAGCGGTTTGTCAATCGGCTGAAACACGGCGCTGACCCCGCCATAACCGCGCTGTGCGGCTTTGCCCAGTTTCAGTTCATTCACCGCTCCGTCCGGCTGAAGATCAGCCATCGTTTGCAGCGCGTTCCAGACGCTCTCATTCGTGCATGTAATCTCGCCGACAAAGTACTGTCCCGTCTCCAGCGCCACATAGCCGTACAGATCGCCGGTGCGCACGCGCCCACTGTTGGGGTCGATACGAATGTGCATCTCAACGGTTGAGGCTGGTTTGTGCTTTGAACGAGGAACATCCTCGATAAGCGAGATATAGCCATTCAACGGCTCTAGTTTTACCTGCCGAGAGTTCTGTGATTGAATGCCTTTTTGCTGCGAGCAAACGGGGCATTCATCCAGGGACGGATCTCTCAGCAGGCTCCAGATGCCATGGCCTTCGCCACTATCCCCCGAAAAACCCGGATAGAGTTCGCACGTCACCATATCTCGCGGCGCTGGTATTGAGGGATAGCCGATTGTCCGGTTATCTTTCTGGATTTCAATCGGCGTCAACGCAGAGAAGCGCACTGTATCGCGGAAGAACAGGTCAACGAAATTCTGGTATGCCACGCCTTTGAGTCGATCTCCCAGCCGCCGCGCGATACGCCACGCCAGCGCACCGCGCAGAACGCTGCCAGGGATAGTCTCCAGCGTCTCGTATTGGTTGCCGGCTTCGGCGCGTCTGGCAACCAGCAACGGTTCATCAAGGCGGATGAGCACTCGCATCCGGCAGGCACGGTTGCCGGGATCAGGGGACAGATCGAGCGGCTTGATACCGATGTCGCTGACGGGAGGGGCAGGCGCTTCTACCTGCTCACCCTGCAACCGCTTCGCAAACCGGTCCAGAATCGCCGCTTCCTGGTCTCGATCAATCAGGCGAATCTCACACTCACCGTAGCCGCGCCGCTTTCCGGCGCCAAGATTGCGCAGCATGCGCGCAGCGGCGACGAGCCATTCAGCCTCGCGCTGCGCTTCGCCATCGTCATGCTCGCATTCGGCGACGAAGCGGAATCGCAGGACGCCATCCCCTTCCTCGCGGGTAAACAGTTTGTTTTCTTCAGCGCGGCGGGTGCGCGGATTGACCCGCACGCGCGTTGTGATCTGAGACGCCGTTTCACCTTCCCGCAATGTGTCCGACGGCGCCTGCGGCGCTGTCAGGCCTTCCGGTCGCGCCGAGGAGATGCGCCAGCGCTTGTGGTGGCGCGGCGTGCCAAAGATGCGGCACACAGGGCAGGGCATGTCGCCGTTGTCGGTATATTGCCCACAGTACCCGGCTGATGCCTGCCGGTTCCCCGCAGCCTGACAGCGCTGCTCGCCAGCAACAGGCGCCAGACCAAGCAGATTCGCCAGACTCTCGCGCAGGAGGCCCGCCAGCGCCGTGCCGCGGATCACCGGCACGCCATCGGCATCACGCAGCAACGCCGAGTCGACCTGCAATCCAAGTCCGTGCCCGGCGCCGACGTGATAGTCGCTCCTGAAGGCAATCTCAAACTCCAGCCGGATGCTCATGCCTCTTCCTCCTGCGGTTCGTACTTATCGAGGCTGTTATCAAGATCCTGCGCAAAATCCCAGGCTTCCAGCAAGTCGAGCATGCCATGGGCCAGCGGCTGGCTCTCCGCGTCTCGCCTGATCTCGCACCAGTGGTGATCGCCAATGCCATCTTTCCTGGACCTGCCCAATGCGTCGAGCGCCTGCTCGACACAAGACCGCGAGGACGCGCTCAGGCGCTTCAAAATCCTCTCCAGCTTATGCTTTGTCCAGTCCTCCAACGCTTGAGTGCGATCACGCACACTCTCAGTGGAAGGCGCATCCTCAAAACAACGGCGCAATTCAGCCAGGCGCTTGTTGGGGAGATCTTTGAGCGCCAGTCGTTGCGCCAGCAGCTTTGTGAGATCGATACTCCACTGCTGCACTGGCTCTGGAAGCTCTTCCTTAGCCACCCAATACGGGCGTAGTGTAGGAAGGATCAGGCGATTGTCTCCATCATCAAGTCCAGCCAGCCGGTTGCCGAGGATGACCTCGAAATTGACAGCGGAAAGGTATTCGCCCTTCTCTGCTGCCAGCAGTTTGCTCTGGCGCTTGGCTTTCTTCAGCAGTTCGCTGGCTCGCCGGTGCGCCAGGGCGTAAGGGTACGCGCTCTTGCAGATCACGACGGCGGCAGCGATGGTGGGAGGAGGAATGTCGGTCAGACCGACTTCCTCGACCAAATTGCGCATCTGATCTTCCCACGCGAGACAAAACTGACGAGCGAAGTCAAGCGCATACGGCGCCGGGATCAGCGCAAAGAGATCGTCGCCGCCGAGGATGAGGGGGAGAATCGGGATCATATCCGTTTTATCCGGCAATTGTCCGCGAACGCGAGCAGCGGGGACAGCCAGACTGTCGCGCAACACACGGGAGAGCTCTTGAGAGAGTTTTGCAATTTGATCTCGATCGCAACTCCCGAAGATCTGCCCCATGCCATTGCCATCAGCCACCAGGTAGGCGACATAGTTTCGTTTGCGGAGGTCAAATTCAGCGACATCATCGGCGTCTTCCGGCCACTTGGGATTTCCTTTCGGCTGAATATCGGGGAATGTGCAATACGCCTCATAAAATTCGTCCAGAATCGCCTGATAGGTATGGTTTCGCTCTGCTGTTTTCTCCTGGCATGTCTGGCACAGATACTGTGATCGCCTGGAAGCGCGTTTCCCAGACAACCGATCACGCCGTTCCGCCAGCGCCACGCCGCACGACTCACAGAATGCCACATACGGCATGTGGACTTCGGCGATTACCTCTTGACGACAGCTCTTTGCCCAACGCAACCGGTTACTGGCAGTCTTATTTGCTTCACGGAAATCGCCCTTCAGTTCCACCGGCTCGGCGACCGTCAGGCTGCCGCCTAACGCCAGCCGGTAGAGTTCAGCCAGATCGGCGCCGAACGCGATTGCCTGTTCTCGGGTCTCAAAGATGATGCGGAAACTGCCGCCATCGTTGACCACAACCTCATACCGATGATCCTTCGCCAGCGTATCTTTACCTTCCACACTGCGGCAGAAGCGGGTCAGCAACTGGCTGGCGCCCACCACTTCGCGCAGGCGCGAGGAGCGGAAAATGAAATCCTGGATTTTGTCGGCTTCGGCAGCCAGCAGATAGGGCATGGTCAGACCTCCATTATTGACGCAGACGCGGCGGTAAGAATGTCAACCCGCACACCTCGCACAGATGCGACCATGATGGCGCTTCAACCAATGTGCCTTGCGCACTGGCAAGGGTGCCGGGATGGAAACATTCCAGCCAGTTGTTCTCAAATTCCTCGACGGCAGCGCGCACCAGTTCCAGCGCCGCTTCAGCAATGGGACGGGGAATGTACAGGTGAGTGTGGATGGCTTCACCGCGCAGTTTAATAAAGCAAGGCTTGTTGTTATGTTGCACAGTATCCAGGTCTAGCGACTTGCCCTTCCAATACTCACCCAAAGACGGAGCGTTTGATCCTAAACTTACGCTCATTCTAGCCTGCCGTAATTCAAGATTTCCTGCTCCCCTCAACGTATCACGCATCATATCCGCGCCACTGTGCTCAACGAGATTCTTGAAACCCTTGATTTGATCGGAATGAGGTAAACTGGTGACTGGCGCCGGTGGATTTCCGCCTACCATGATGGCAAGATGATTGTTGAGCCAACTCATGCACAGCCGGGCCTTGAAGAGAAACTCATCAAGTCCGGCGGCTCGCAAATACGCCGAGCGATAATCCTCATTCTTTTCGATTAACCGCTCGATCTTCGCAAGTTCATCACGAACATAGGCGAGTAGCGGCAGAGGTTGGGCAAACAGCGAGTTGGAAGGATCCGGTGCGCCCTGCTTCAATGCCAGGTGACTGGCGAGCAGGTTCTGCGCAGCGGTTCGTGCGCTGGAGACGCCTGCCACGTGCGGCCAGATGCTGCCCAACTCCTCGATGCTCCACGGAACGACATCCGGCGGCAATGGCGGATTAAAGCCGTCTTTCAGGCGTTTTGCCTCAGCGTAATCACCGTTTTCCCACGCTTCGTACATCTTGAACATGGAGACTAAACGATTTACGTTATCAATGTCACTCGGATCGAACAATGGAACACCGCCAGAACCGCTGAGAGCCTGTGACATTGCACCAAGGATCCCCGTTCCCGCGTTTCCGGCACTGCCAGCCATGCCCAGCAACGCACGCGCATTGCGGAAACTATAACTCTCGTACAACCGCCGCACCTGCTCCCAGTCGCGCAGGTGGAAGGCTTCGTAGGGATTGGCGATCGTGCCAATCCGGCAGGTGTAGCCGTATGGCTTGCCCCAATCCTCATCGTAGTCATCAAAATCAACATAGGTGATGGGAAGCCCCGAATGCGCCGCATAGAGAAACGCGCCTACCACCATACTCTTCTTGGCGCCGGTGATGTCCACAACATTGGTGAACCCTGGCGGCGGCTGAGCTTCCTGCTTCTGCAACGCGTCACGCAGCGCGCGGAAGACGTGGGTGGGGGTGTCCTGCTTGAGAACCTGAAGTTCGAAGCTATTATTATCCAAAGACGGACGCATATTTTCCGGCAAATCGGTTAAGTTATGAAGATCTCTGATCAAATCTTGCAACGTTTTACCTTGTGCCTGTCCAGGCTTCTTTCCGTAGAGGCGATTCAAAATCAAGACCACCCGCTGCGGTTTCAGCACACAGACGACTTGCAATAGCGGCTCAAACGATTCGCCGACGGTGAGCGCCAACGTGTGTACTGACTGCCCGACGCCTTGCAAACGATCAGGGGATGTGTTGGCTGCCTGAAGCTCTTGACCGAGCAGGTTCTTGATGTACCAATCGTACTTCGCACCCCACTTCTTCAGACCCTTCTCCCAATATTCTCGTGTGCGCTTTCTCAAGTCGTCTTTGGTAAGTTTGTCACTCATGACTCCATCTCCTTCAGGGCAGTTCTCACCGGCTCGAACTACATGTTGACCGTTTTGCCTTCGGCGCTGGCTTCGACAGGCTCAGCCAGCGCTCACAAATCAGGATCAAACCGCCTCATCTACGATCCGCTGCGCACCCGCATCCTCGAGCCGACAGCCAGCGCACACAATCAGGATCGCACTGCCTCATCCGTCCACATCCGTCCCAATCCGTGCATATCCGTGTACCATTCCAGGCTGAGCTCACAGAGCGATCAACCGAGATGGCGTACCAGTAAGGTGTTCCTGTCAACCTCCGCTTCTGTGCGAACATACCACACCCCCCGCCCCCGTCGCATCCTCACCGCTGCTGATCGAAATCAGCACTTCCTCTGATTTCCTGTCACCCTCCCTCTGCTACACTGCGCTCGATGAACCCGGCGAAGCGCTCGCGGATGAAGCGGTAGTCGCGCGGTTCGCCGTCTGGCAGTTCCCACGCATTGCGGCATTCAGCCAGGATGACGGTTTTGTGCGAATTGACGGTGCTCAGCGCGATCGACAGCGCATCAGCCACCTGATCGGGGCGCAATCCCTGCGCAAACGCGCGCAACACTTCGCGCTGGCGCGGGCTGAGGCGCTCCCACACCTGCCGACAGCGCGGGTCGTCCACGGCGGCGACGCGCCGCAACTGTTCGTGCATGGCAGGCATCGGCAGGTACGCCAGAGA
Organism: Roseiflexus sp.; assembly: GCA_034436075.1. Lineage (GTDB taxonomy): Bacteria > Chloroflexota > Chloroflexia > Chloroflexales > Roseiflexaceae > Roseiflexus. The sequence goes on along the minus strand of DAOTWI010000965.1, from coordinate 2,597 downwards.
CCGCAACGCCGGAAAGTAGGCGCTCCACGGCGCCAGCGGCGCCTGGATCAACTGCACGCCGTCCTCTGGGATCACGTGCATCTGCGCGCCGTCTTTGACGCGCTGCAACGTCGCTTCCGGCGTGTACATGTGCCAGATGCGGTCCTGATGGTCGCAGAGCAGCGCCGCCGCCGACATCGCCAGCAGCGCTATCAGGCGCCGTCCGCCGCTGAGACAAAGGTGTAACCGCCGCCCGTCGCGCTTGAGATCGGCGATCAGGTCGCGGATGCACTGCCACGTCGCCTCGGCGTCGGCAGCCGTGCGGATGTCAGTCAACTCGACGCCGTTGGCGCGAAGCGGGGCGCGACGCAGGCGGCACCGCCGACCAGCGTACATGTCGTTGAGAAATTCCTGTTGCAGCCGTTGCAGCGCCTGCCGCGTGCGCGGGTTGTCGAGCGACAGATGCACAATGTAGACGTCAGAGATCGTTTCGCCCTGAGCAAGCAGGGCGTCGAGGGCGAAGGTCACGACCTGCGGTTGCCCTCCCAGCGTCGCCACCAGCGTGGCGCAGGAGTTGTTCGTCTGGTACATGCTCGTTGCCAATCGATCAGTATGCGGTAAGATGGCGGTCCTGCACCCTTATCTCCCGCAACTCTTTGGTCTTTGAGAAAAGAAACCGGCAGTATCCGCGCCAGCCCGCGCAAGTGGGCTTGGCGACCGTAGCCTGCGGCGTATGGTTTTTGAGACAATAATTCGCTATTGCCCGATATAGCCCGCGCAGGCAGGATTCGCTTCCCGTAGCCTGCGGCGTATGGTTTTTGAGAAATTAATCCGGTATTGCTACATCCAGCCTGCGAAGGCGGGCTTTGCAACCGTAGCTCGCGACTTCAGTCGCCGGGCTGCGAGTCGGATAGCGGAATCCGTGCAAATCTGTCTCAATCCGTTCACATCCGTGCCCATTCAAAGGAGTCACATATGAACCCCTTCCCCGCCATTGTCATCGGCGGTCCGCCGCACAGTGGCAAGTCGGTGCTGACCTACCTGCTCACACAGCAGTTGCGCGAGTGGCGCGTCGAACACTATGTGCTGCGCGCCTGCCCCGATGGCGAAGGCGACTGGAGCCAGGAAGCGCCGCCGGATCAGGTGCGGCTGCTGCGTCAGAAGGGCCGATTCAGCGATGAATTTGTCAATCTGGTCTGCCGCGATCTGGCGCGACGTCACCTGCCGCTGATCGTCGACGTCGGCGGCAAACCCACGCTCGACCAGGAGCGCATTCTTGATCAGTGCACCCATGCTGTCCTCATTTCCGCAACTTCGGCGGGTCTGGCGGAATGGCGTGAGCGCGCCGAACGCCATGGCTTGCCGGTGATCGCCGAGTTGCACTCCGTGCTCAACGGCGACGACCGCATCGACGCCGAGACGCCGGTGTTGCGCGGGCAGATCGGCAGGCTTGAACGGCACACTGGCGCCGCCGGACCGATGACGCTGGCGCTGGCGCAACGCCTGAAGCAGATTCTGAGCTACCCTGAGGCTGAACTGAAGTCCTATCACCTGTCACACGCCCCTACCGAACTGGTGATCGACATCGACCAGTTGGCGCGCCGGATTGGGCTGCCGGAGGGCGCCTGGCGCTGGCAGCCGGAGCATCTGCCGCTGACTCTTGACGATACGCCAGCGGCGCCGCTCTCCATTTACGGACGCGGTCCCAACTGGTTGTACGCCGCGCTGGCGCTGCACGCTGCACCCCACCCGGTTTTCCTGTTCGATCCTCGCCTGGGCTGGATCGCACCGGTGACGCTGACCTGCACCTCCCCGGCGACGCCTGCCGCGATTTCGTGGAAGGTTGAAACCCATCCCGCGTACACCTGGCTCGAAGTGCAGCCTGAAACGTCGTACCTCGACTACGACGACGTCGATGGCGCGGCGCTGCCGGAGCTCGACCCGCAGCGCGGCATTGTGCTCAGCGGCAAAATCCCTCTCTGGCTGGTCACCGGCGCATGCCTTGCCTACCGCCGCCACCCATGGCTGGCGGTCGTCCAGGCGCAGGACTACAGTCGCGGCATTATTGTCACGAGCAGGGTGGCGGCGTATCGTCCCGGATCGCTGGTTGCATTACGGGGCAACCCATAGCCAGAGCGCCGCCTGGAAGATGAGATTCTGATCACTCTGGCGGATTGGCGCAATTATATATGAGGTCGCGGAATGCAACAAGGTGTCAACCGTGGTGTGGAGCGGTTGGCGTTGGCTTCGACAGGCTCAGCCAACGCCAATCACGAGATTGTCTCATACCTGGTTGATCTTCCTATAAGAGGACACGGACTCACACGGATCGAGACAGATGCGCACGGATTGATCGCCATCATCAACAGACCCGTGCGAATCCGTCGCATCCGTGCGAATCCGTGTTCTATTCCGCCAACTGCGTCGCGTTTGTGACGACACCGCATGGTATACTTCAACCGGAAAATCCGCCCGACCCTTGAGGTCTCGCGCCGCGCACCCCTTCCGGTCGTGGCATCGGACCGGCGGAACGAACCCTGCGCCGGGCAAACGTCCCGCCCGACCTCACGGGTCTTGGGGGAAGAACGCGGGCGGCGGAACGTACGGGCGCCCCTCGT
>DAOTWI010000964.1:0-3005 GCA_034436075.1 Roseiflexus sp. | reverse complement strand
TCAGTTCTCAGTTCTCAGTTCTCAGTTCTCAGTTCTCAGTTCTCAGTTCTCAGTTCTCAGTTCTCAGTTCCTGGTTCTCCCGCAGATATGCTATACTTGAGCGCCCTGTGAAAGGAAGGCTGGTATGGTCTCTGCCGAAACTGCGGTTGAACGGGCGCCAGCGCAACGTAAGCCGGTCTCGCTTCCGGCGTGGCGCTGCGTGCTGTACGAAGCGGCGCTCAATGGTCTGCGCATTCTGTGGGAAACGGTCAACGATTTCAGCCTCTGGCGGCTGATCGAATATCCCTGGGCGACCCGTGCGCTCGGCGTCGCGCGGGGCGACACGGTGGTTGACATTGGTTCCGGCACCTCATCATTCCCGCACATGCTTGCGAAGGAAGGCGTGAACGTTGTGGTGGTCGAGATCGAGCATCACCGCGTGCGCTGGCAGCGCGACAAACGCCGTGCAACGGCGCGCCCCGGCGACGGCGAGTTGTTGCCGATTGTCGCCGACGCCACCCGACTGCCATTCCGCGATGAGGCGGTGCAGTACATCAGCGCCGTCTCGTCGCTCGAGCATATCCCCGACGATGCAGCCGTCGGGCGCGAGATCGGGCGGGCGCTTGCGCCAGGCGGGGTTGTGGCGTTGACGCTGCCCTTTACCAGCAGCGAACGCACCTCGTTCTTCGCCGGGATTCGCCCGTTCAAACCGGTGGCGCGCAACGCCTTCGTGCAGGAGGGAAAACCCGGATCGTTCTTCCGCTTCTACACCGACGAGGACATCCGCCAGACCTATATCAAACCGGCGAATGCCGAAGTCGTCGAACGTCGCGCATTCGGGCGCAGCATCCTCAACGGACGATACCACGAAACGCGCCTGACCAGGTTCTGGCGGCGTTTTGTGCTCAAAGATCTGTTGCTGGCGTGGCTGATCCATCCGCTCGAAGAACGGTTGGATCGCTCCGACCCGCTCTACGTTATGCTGGCGCTGCGCAAGCGTCGTGATGGGTCATAACCGTTCGTGGCGCACCCGTCCGTGAACAGTGACGCCATGCCCCCCGCTGTGCGACATACATTGACCGCAGGCGCTGTCCCGCATCTTATTGCCCTGGCAATCTTCACGCTGCTTGGCGTTCTTCTCACCTGGCCCCTGGCGCTGAACCTGACCGCCGGCGTCATCGGCGCGGTCGACGGCGTCGACGCCTATCAGAACGCCTGGAATCTGTGGTGGACAGCGCAGGCGCTGACGTCGTGGCGCAACCCGTTCTTTTCTCCGCTCCTCTTCTATCCCGATGGCATTGATCTTTTCTGGCAGACCCTTGGTTTCAGCCAGGGCGTGCTGGCGCTGCCAGTGACGCTCACCCTCGGACCGATCGCCGCAGTCAACTGGATTGTGCTCACCAGCTTTATCATTGGCGGATATGCGACCTTCCTGCTGGCGCGGCGCGTGACCGGCAATACTGCGGCTGCGCTGACAGCCGGCGCGACCTTCATCTGCTCGCCATATCACATAGAAAAAGTCATTGATGGCAATCTGGAGGTCGCTGCCATTCACTGGCTTCCGTGCTATGCTTACGCGCTTCTTTTGTTGCTCGATCGTCCCTCGCGGTGGCGGGCGCTGGTGGCTGGCGCGTTGCTTGTCTGGGTCAGCCTGGGCAGCTGGTATTACGGGCTGTTCGCAGCGCTTTTCACAATGTGCGCTGCTGGCATCTGGGCATATGGAGCGATTCGCAATGCCCGGAACGATCAGCGTGTGCAACGCGGCATGCAGCAGGTGGCATGGGGCATAGCGCCGTTGATGATCTGGACGCTGGCGCTCGCTCCGGCGCTGTATGGTCTGACGACCGGCGTGAACGAGCCAATCTGGGATATGCGCCAGGTGCAGCGCGAACGCGCCGCTGACCTGATCGACGTGTTTCTGCCAAATCCAGTCCATCCCTGGTGGGGTCCGGCGGTGCGCGCCTGGCGCAACCAAATCTATCCCAACGCAGTGATCTGGAACGTAGCGCTGGGATGGGTGGCGCTGGGGTTGGGGGCATTGGGCGCCATCGTTGCCTGGCAGGTAACGTGGCGCTGGACGCTGCTGGCGCTCGCATGTCTGACTCTTGCGCTGGGACCGGAGTTGAAGATTGCGGGATGGCATACCGGTCTTCCGCTGCCGTATGCCCTGCTCCAGGATCTGCCCGGCATTCGCTCCGGGCAACGACCAAACCATATGGCAGTGATGGTCAGCCTGAGTCTGGCGGTTCTGACGGCTTACGGCGTCGTTGCGGTGCAGCAGGCGCTTCAGCGGCGCATCTCTGGCGCGCCCATATGGATCATCCCTGCATTCCTGATAGCGTTGATCGCCGGCATCGACGGATATGCCGGATCTCATGCCATCGTTGAGCGTCGCATCCATCCGTTCTATGCAACCCTGCCACCCCCTGACGGAGCGATGATGCCATTGCCGCTCTATATCAACATCAACCGCAGCGAGAACCTGACCGCGCAAATGGGGCATGGATGGCCGATCATCGGCGGGTATGTCGCCCGCCCGCCGGACTACCCGTTTGCGCGCTACACTCCTGGCGTCCGCGAGATTCAGTTCGGCGAAGTTGAACGACAGGACGTGGTATTACCCGGCTGGCCCGAATCCGCTCGCCGAGCCATCGCAGCGTATCGCATCCGATACATCGTCATGGATTTGCAGAGCGACAAAGACGAGTATTTTGCGCGTGTTCGGCCCCTCCTCACTGAGTTGGGGATCGCGTCGCCAATCTTTAGCGACGAGACGCTGCAAGTCTACACTGTGCCGGATGCATGGCAGGTGACGCCGGTTGCATGTCTGGGAGACGGATGGCAACCGCTCGAGCGCGAGGCGGCGACCGGCGTGCGCTGGCGCTGGATGGGCGAGCGTGCTGAGGTTCGCTTGTTCAACCCTCTGGCTGAAGCGGCGCCCGTGCGGCTGACTTTCTGGATGGAAGCGTACAACGAAGTGCGACCGCTCAAATACATGCTTGGCAACGTGGTTCTGGGAGAATACG
>DAOTWI010000963.1:0-4453 GCA_034436075.1 Roseiflexus sp. | reverse complement strand
CATTGACCCCCATTCAGATTCAGGTTGCTGCGCCGGGCTACGCCGGGCGCGCCGCGTTGCGCCTCTACGATGGGCGTGCGCGCCTGATCGGGCTCTGGGAGGTTGCTGTGGCGAATGGCATGGGGGGTGTGGAAGTGGCGCCAGGAGGCGCACTCGGCGTCCACAGCGCCCTGCTAATCATCGACGGCGCCATCGCTGGCGGTGCAAGCCGTCTGTACACTCTCGACGCCGAAACAATGCTGGCGACCGGTCAGGAACGCTTCGATGCGCTCTATCCGATGATCCGGCGCTTTATGGAACAGTGCGTGCTGGAATACGATCTCGATGGCACGCCGGTGCGCGGGTACCGCTCACCCGACAACCCGCTGCTCTGGTTGCGCGATCATGCGTATCAGGCGCGCGGATTTCGCTATTTCGAGACCGACGTCACCAGCCTGATCGACGCCTTTCGCCGCGCGCAACGAGCCGACGGCAGTTTCCCCGATTTTCTGGCGCGCCCTGAGCTGGGGGTCTTGCGCCCCCTGCGCAAAGAGGTCGAGGCGGATGTTGAATACTTGTTCATCCAGGCGGTCTACGAAGCCTGGCAGACGACCGGCGACGACGCCTGGCTGCGCGCCAACCTCGAAGCGATGCGGCGCGCCGTGCGCTACACCATGAGCGATCCGCTGCGCTGGGATACAGAACGGGGTCTCATCAAACGTCCTTACACCATCGACACCTGGGATTTTTCCTACGGTCCTACGACGACCGATCCAACCACTGGCAGACCGGCGCCGCGCCACTGGATCGATGACCAGACGATCTGGGGCATTTTCCACGGCGACAATACCGGGCTGGCGCATGCTCTTGAGTTGCTGGCGCGCATCGAGGAGCGGGTTGGCGACCCGGCGCTGGCGCAGCAGTGGCGCGCTGAGGCGAACGGCATTATGGAGCGGCTGAATGCGTTGAGCTGGAATGGGCGCTTCTTCACCCATTTTGTGCCGCTGACGCCGTTCGATACGCCAGGTGTCGATGAGGCGGCGCAACTCAGCCTGTCAAACGCTTACGCGCTCAATCGCGACGTGTTGCGCCGCGATCAGGGGCGCGCGATTGTCGATGAATACTTCCGGCGCGGGTTGCAGCGCGGTGAGACCTTTGCCGAATGGTACAGCATCGACCCGCCATTTCCAGAGGGAAGTTTCGGGCTTGCCGGACGTCCTGGCGAACGCCCCGGCGAGTATGTCAACGGCGGGTTGATGCCGCTGGTCGGCGGCGAACTGGCGCGGGGCGCCTTCCGGTATGGCGCCGAACGCTACGCCTTCGAGATTCTGCACCGCTACTATTTTCTGATCAGCACCACTGGCGCGACGTATCTCTGGTACTATCCGGCGGGCAATCCGGGCATTTCCGGCGCAGACACGCTGCCGACCGACGGATGGGGCGCATCGGCGATGCTCGGCGCGTTGTTCGAGGGCGCAGCGGGTATTGAAGATCACAACGCGCTGTACCGGGATGTCGTCCTCAGCCCGCGCTGGATCTTCACCCGCGATGTGAACGAGGTGCAGGCAGTTGCGCGGTATGCCGCATCGGACGGGTACGTCGCCTACCGCTGGCGGCGCATGAGCAGCGGCGTCGAACTCTGGGCGACCGGATCGGGAGAGCGCATGCGCGCGCGCATCCCGTTGCCGGAGGGCGTTGCTGCGCCAGACCGTGTGGTATTGAACGGCGCCGCGCAGGAGTACATCATCGAAGATGCAAACGGCAGCCGGTACATCACCTTCGACATGATCGCGCCATTTGGCGTCATTCAAGTACGATGGACGACATAACGCTTACAGCGAATCCGTTTCCGTCGAATGCGCCTTCCGGCGGAGCGGCGCGGTCAGCGCCGTCATCGCACTCTCAATGCGCAACTGAACCATCGCCGAGAGCCAGATGAGGGGGCGCGCCGCCAGTTGGATCGGAACCCGCAGCGGCGTGCGCGCAACCAACACCGTCAGGATCAAAATACCTGTAGAAATGGCGAACTGAGTCGTTTCTTCGATATGCACATGCCACACTTCTTCGAGCAGAAGTTCGGCGCCAATCGCCAGCAGCAGCAGGAACGCGCCGGTCTGCAACGCCGGTTCCCAGGCAATCATGCGGGTGAACACGGTAGCGGCGAAGCGCATCACGAGAATGCCAATCGCCACGCCGAGCATCACGACCCAGAACTCGTCCGACAGCGCCACGGCTGCAATCACATTGTCGATGCTGAATGCCAGATCAGCGAGTTCAATCGCCAGCACGGTGGGCCAGAACCCGCCGCGCACGCGAGGAAGTTCATCGTGCCCGGCTTCGGCGCGATGAGCGTGGTAGAGTTCAGCGAAGTGGTGGAATGCCAGGTACACCAGGTATGCTGCGCCAATGGTCCGCAGCCAGGGAACATGAATGATGACGCTCGCCAGCGCCAGCATCAAACCGCGCCCAATGTACGCGCCGAGCAACCCGACTTTGAGCGCCGCTTCGCGCTGATACCCCAGCACGCGCTGCGACCATCCTTCGAGAAAGCGCAACGGGCGGGGCCACGGGATCGGGCGATCATTCGGCAGGTGCGCAACCATCGCCCCCAGAACAGCAGCGTTGTCGATCGAGAGAATGCCTTCAAGGAAGATCAGCTGGAGAACAATTGTTACAGCAGCGATGTCCATCGCACGCCTGCCTTCCTGAAAACCCGGCTATAATAGCATCTGGAACTGAAACTCATCATATCACACGTTGCAAGTGGCAGCGTAGAAGGGAGTTCGCCAATGCCCGTCGTCGCAGTAATTGGCGCCCAATGGGGCGACGAAGGGAAGGGGCATATTGTTGACATGCTCGCCGAGCGTGCGCGGCTCGTCATTCGCTATGGCGGCGGCAACAACGCCGGTCACACCGTGGTGAATCGCCACGGAACCTTCAAACTTCACATCGTTCCGTCGGGCGTCTTCGACCCGGCGATTGTCAACATTATCGGCAGCGGCGTAGTCGTTGATCCTGCGGTTCTGCTGGAAGAGATCGCCGATCTTGAAGCGCGCGGCATTTCAACCGCCAAACTCTTCGTCAGCGACCGCGCCCACGTGATTATGCCGTACCACGTGCTCCAGGATAAGTTTGATGAGGCGCTGCGCGGCGAGGCGAAAATCGGCACAACCGGGCGCGGGATCGGTCCTGCGTATGCCGACAAAATGATGCGCATCGGCATTCGCATGGGCGATCTCGTGCACGAAGAGACCCTGTTGCAACGCCTGCGTCTGGCGCTCGAAGTCAAGAATAAGATGTTAACGACCTGGTACGGCGCGCAACCGCTCTCGCTCCATGAGACGTTTCTGAAATATCTGGAATATGGCAGTAAACTGGAACGTCACGTGACCGACGTCTATCCAATCATCCAGCGTGCGCTCGACCGCGACCTGCCGGTGCTGCTCGAAGGCGCTCAAGGAGCGCTCCTGGACATCGATCACGGCTCCTACCCGTATGTCACATCATCGCCCCCTGGCGCGGCGGGCGCCTGCCAGGGGAGCGGCATTCCGCCGTCCCGCCTGTCGTCGGTTATCGGCGTCTGCAAAGCCTATGCGACCCGCGTGGGGGAAGGTCCCTTCCCAACCGAGGTCGAGGACGAGACGGCGACTACCCTGCGTCAGTTAGGCACGCCGTGGGCGGAAGTCGGCACCACCACCGGTCGCTTGCGGCGGGTCGGGTGGTTCGACGCCGTGATGGCACGCTATGCGGTGAGGGTCAATGGCATCGACACGCTGGCGATCACCAAACTCGACGTGCTCGACACCCTGCCGCGCATCAAAGTCTGCATCGGCTACCGGCGGCACGATACCGCACTCGACTACCCGCCAGCGAACCCTTTCATTCTGGGGCAGGTCGAACCGATCTATGAGGAGCTTCCTGGATGGCAGACGCCGACCACACGGGCGCGCAGTTTCGATCAGTTGCCCGTTGAGGCGCGCGCATATGTATCACGCATTTGCGAGATTGTCGGCGTGCGACTGGGGATGGTGTCAGTGGGACCAGGGCACGATCAGATTATTGAAGTTCACCGTACCATCTGAAGATTACCGGCGAATATCTCCCGGACCCCAGAGGGCGTTCCACAGATCCTGGACAGTCGTTTGCACCGTGGCGATCGTCTGGCGGATAGGATCAGGCGACAGGCGCGCATCGAGGCGCGTGCGCGCATCTTCAATCACCTCGGTGAGGAGCGCGTGGGTATGACGCCCGTAGAGCATGGTCAATTCATCGGTAAAGCGATCGATCAGCGCCTCGCGCTCATCGGTCTGTTGCGCATCGTCCAGCATCTGTTGCAGCAACCGGCGCGCCTCAGCGCGAAAATCGTCGACTCCCATGCGATACCTCCTTGTTCGATACGAATTGCGGAGGGCGCCCACGAGGGGGCGCCCCGACGGTGGTGATGGTGTGGTCGGGCGCCCACGAGGGGGCGCCC
>DAOTWI010000962.1:0-3409 GCA_034436075.1 Roseiflexus sp. | reverse complement strand
TTGCATTGCAACGGCTCAACGGCTCTTCCTGCGGGTATGCTATAATTGATCGAGCTTTTTGAGCCAGCGCGCGAGGGTGGTATGTCGTTGTATGTTCGTTCAGGCGCGTCACCTCTCATTGCCGGCGCATTGGCGCGGATTGAGCGCCGGTTGCCGCTTCCGGGAGAAGTTGATGTTCGCGTTGGACAGCGCGTTGAACCTGGCACGCCTGTCGCACATGCGTTCATTCCAGCAGCGCCGCGCATCCTGAACCTGGCGCGCATGCTGATGGTCCCCCCGTCACGCATCAAGCATTTATTGCTGCACGACATCGGCGCACCGATCGCACAAGGCGCCCCCTTGTCCAAAACCGGTCGGTTGGGCGGCAGAACGTGCCTGTCGCCGGTCAGCGGCGTGCTGGCAGGCGTCGATGAGGTCACCGGCTACATTACCATCGCGCCTGATCCGGTGCGCTATGACCTGCTTGCAAACGTCCCCGGCGTCGTGATGGAGATTATGCCATACGAAGGGGTGCGGATCGAAACTCCGGCAGCGCAGGTCTATGGCATCTTCGGCATGGGAACGAGCCAGTACGGCGTGCTCCAACTGATGGTCACCGATCCGGCGGAACCAATCACTCCCGATAAGATCAACGCACGATTCGCCTACGCGATTATCATTGGCGGCAGCACGATCAGCGCGGCGGCATTGCAACGCGCCGTGCAGGAAGGAGTGCGCGGCATTATCGTCGGCAGCATTGATGAGGCTGAGTTGCGCGCTTTTCTTGGCGTCGAAGGGTATACAGCGTGGGACGCGGGTCCGCCAGACTGGCGCGTGCCATCATCGCCGCACGCCGTCGCCGATCTGGTCGTTATGGTCACGGAAGGCTTCGGCAATCGCCCCATGTCGCAACCGTTGTTTGATCTGCTCGCCTCATATGCGGGCAAAGAGGCGCTGGTCGAAGGCGCCACGCACCTGTGGGGAGCAGCACAGCAACCGCGTGTTGTTATCCCATTGACGACGCGCGCCGCTGGTGTGTCGATCGATGCGCCGCGCCCAACGGTGCGTCCTGGCGCCGTTGTTCGAGCCCTGCACCAACCATATCTGGGACAGACCGGGCAGGTGCGCACACTCTCGCTAACGCCGCAGCGGTTGCCGTCACGTGTCCGCACGCAGGTCGCCGAGGTCATGCTCGAAGACGGAACGATGGCGCGGATGGCCGCCGTCGCTGTCGAGGCGCTGAATTGATGTCCGATCCAGTGCTATGAGTCAGGCAATCGATACCGGATCGCTCAAATCGTTGACGAACGCTTCACCGCCCCGGCTGCTGATCGTCGATGACGAACAGCACATGTGTGACGTTTGCTCGCGTACGCTGCAACGCGCCGGGTATGACGTGATGGCGACCAACGATCCGTATGTGGCGATTGCGGCGCTCAACGACGGGCAACAGTTCGACCTGCTGCTGACCGATATTAAGATGCCGACGATGAGCGGACTCGATCTGGCGCAAATCGCGCGCGAAAAGGACCCGGAGATCGCCATCATTATCATGACCGGGTATGCGTCGCTCGAGAACCTGCATCAGTCAGTGCGGCGCGGCGTCGCCGATTTTCTCTCAAAACCGTTCGAACTTGAACAACTGCGCCTGGCGGTTGATCAGGCGCTGCGGAAACGCGCCATTCAGCAGGACAACCTGCGGCTACGGACGCTTGAGCAACTGCTGGCGGTTAGCGAAGCCTTCAGCGCCACTCTGGAATTGCCCGAACTGGCGCGCATTGCGCTCGATGCCATGATCGAACGCAGCGGATTTCAGACCGGCTTCCTGCTGCTTGGCGACGACAGCGCAACGCTCTACCAGGCGGTGGCGCATCCGATCGATGCGCATCTGACGGACGCCGGGCATGTGCTGGCGGAACGCTCATTTACGCTGCGGCAGCCGCTCTATGATAATGCCGCTCCTTACGGCGTTTATAACGACTATCATCTGCATGCGGCGCTCGCGGTGCCCTTGCGCGCCCAGGGGCAGGTCAATGGCGTGGTGGTGCTCTGTGACGAACGATCAACCACGCTGCGTCCAGGCGTGCAGCAGGGATTGATGTTGCTTGCCAATCATGCAGGCGCGGCATTGCGCAACGCAGCCCTCTACCGTCAACTCGACGAGGCATACCAGCGGCGGCAAGAACTTGATCGCCTCAAAAGCGAGTTCATTGCGATTGCATCGCATGAATTGCGCACTCCGCTCTCGATTGTGCTTGGATACACCATAATGGTGCGCGACCAGGTCGATGGGAGCCAGCGCGACTATTTGCAGCGCGTGCTGGAAAGCGCGCAGCGGATTAAGGAAATCGTTGATGATATGGTCAACCTGCGGCATATTGACACTGGCGAGGCGCAACCGCACCTTGCGCCGCTCGATCTGATCGGCGCGATCCAGCAGGCGGTCGAGAACCTGCGCGCCACAGCCGAGCAATTGGGGCAAACGATTGTGGTGCGTTCGCCTGCGACGCTGCCCCCATTCCTGACCGATCGTGAAAAGGTGTTGTTGGTGCTTAACCATTTGCTCTCGAACGCAATCAAGTTTACGCCAGCGCAGGGGCGGATCACTGTGGCGATCAGCGTTCGCTCATACGCCGAACTCGAGGCGCTGAACAACGCTTCGATCATCAAGCCGCCAGCGTTGCCGCGTGCGCTGCCATGGGTCGTTGTCGATGTCGCAGATACCGGGATTGGCATTCCGGCACACGAACAAACACGCATTTTCGACCGGTTCTATCAGGTGGGCGATTCGCTGACGCGCGAGCGTGGCGGCGCCGGGCTCGGATTGGCGCTGGTGCGCGAGTTGATAGCCTCACTGGGCGGGGCGGTGTGGGTCGTCAGCCGGGAAGGAGAGGGCAGCACCTTCTCGTTTGCGCTCCCGTTTCGCCAGACTTAGGAGGAAAGTGAAGCAATCTCATGACGTACCGACTTGTGGTGGTTCCAGGCGATAGCGGTGAACTGCGCTCCCTGCAGGGCCGGTTCGCCGGTGATGTCGAGGTGCAGACGCTCGACACGGCAAACGATGCGTTGTGGGAAGTGCGGAATGATCCGCCTGGCGTGATTATTGCAAATGTGGAACTGCCAGGAATGAGCGGCATCGATCTGGCGGAGATTCTGCCAAATTTCGGTGCGCCAACCCGCCTGGTGCTGTGGAGCCGGCAGTCCGATCCGCAACTGGTCCGGCGCGCAGCCGGCTTCGGCGTCCAGCATGTCGTCAGCAGCGATATGGCGCTCGACGATCTGCGCAATCTGCTCTACCAGGAATTGACCGAAGCCGCAACCGCTGCATCACAGGCGGCGGAACCCGCGCCAGAGAGCGCACCCGAACCCCCGCCGCCTCCGGCGCGTCCAAAGGAAACGCCGGCGCCCTCCCCCGAACCGCCAGCCCGCC
>DAOTWI010000961.1:0-6531 GCA_034436075.1 Roseiflexus sp. | reverse complement strand
CGGCTTCAGCCGCCGGGCGCCCTACAACGTCGCGCGCGAACCCGCCGGGCGCCTGCCAGTCAGGGATTGCGTGTGCTATAATGCGAAGGGTATTTTACGCCTTTGCACACCGGATGAACCGGCGCTGCCACCGTACAATAGACACGTTGGAACAACGATAATAACCGGCAAAGCATCCCATCCGCACCACGCGGAGGAGATTTCATGAAAGCATTCTTTGAGAAACTGCTCGGCTTCGGTCCCGAACGGGCAGTTAAGCAGATCGAGCCAATAGTCCGTCAGATCAACAATCTTGAACCATCGATCCAGGCGCTTTCCGACGCCGAACTGCGCGCCAAAACCGATGAGTTCCGGCAGCGCCTCGCCAATGGCGAAACACTCGATGATCTGCTCCCCGAAGCCTTCGCCGTGGTGCGTGAGGCTGCCCGGCGCACAATTGGTCAGCGCCACTACGATGTGCAGCTTATCGGCGGCATCGTGCTGCACCAGGGCAAGATCGCCGAAATGAAAACCGGCGAAGGAAAAACCCTGGTGGCGACTCTGCCGCTCTACCTGAATGCGCTGACCGGCAAAGGGTGCCATCTGGTCACCGTCAACGACTACCTGGCAAAGGTCGGCGCTGGCTGGATGGGACCGATCTACCACCTGCTCGGTCTGAGCGTTGCCACCATCTCGCACGAATACTCGGCAATCTACGACCCGGAGTATGTCGATCCGAAGGCGAACCCCGACGATCAGCGCCTCGTTCACTGGCGCCCCTGCACGCGGCGCGAAGCGTACCTGGCGGACATCACCTACGGAACGAACAACGAGTTCGGCTTCGACTACCTGCGCGACAATATGGCGTGGGACCTTGCGCAACTGGTGCAGCGCGAATTGCACTACGCTATTGTGGACGAGGTGGACAACATCCTGATCGACGAGGCGCGCACCCCGCTAATCATCTCCGGTCCGGCGCAGGAGAGCGGCGACGAGTATCGCCAGTTTGCCGCGCTGGTGCGCCATCTCAAGCCCAGCCCCTACACGCCCGATCAGATCAAGAAGCAGATGATCGAGGACCCGGAGGGCGATTTCGTCATCGAGCCGCGCTCGAAGAGCATTCAGTTGACCGATCAGGGGGTGGCGCGGGTCGAGCGATTGCTGAAGATTCCCGACGGCGAGTCGCTCTACGATCCGAAGTACTACCGTCTGACCCACTACCTGGACAATGCGCTGCGGGCGGAGTTCATCTACCAGCGCGACCGGGATTACATCGTCGAGAATGGCGAAGTGATCATTGTCGATGAGTTCACCGGGCGCAAAATGATCGGTCGCCGCTGGTCCGATGGTCTGCACCAGGCGGTGGAGGCGAAGGAAGGAGTGAAGATGCGCCAGGAGAATGTCACACTGGCGACGATCACCTTCCAGAACTACTTCCGCATGTACCAGAAGCTCGCCGGTATGACCGGCACTGCCTACACCGAGCGCGAGGAGTTCGCCAAGATTTATAACCTGGACGTCGTCGTTATTCCGACGCACCGCCCGATGGTTCGCAAGGATTACGACGACCAGATTTACCGCACCGAGAAGGCAAAATTCGAGGCAGTGATCCGCGAGATCGAAGAAATGCACAGCATCGGGCGACCGGTGCTCGTCGGCACCACGTCGGTCGAGACATCGGAGCGGTTGAGCGAGATGCTGCGGCGCTGCGGCATCAAACACCAGGTGTTGAACGCCAAGTACCACGAGCGCGAGGCGCGGATCGTCGCACAGGCAGGGCGCAAAGGCGCCGTCACCATTGCCACCAATATGGCAGGGCGCGGAACCGACATCCTGCTCGGCGGCAACCCCGACGGTCTGATCGAAGAGATCCTTGCCCGCCGCGGCATCAAGATCGAGCAGGCGACGCCAGAACAGATCCGCGAGGCGCAGGAAGAAGCGCGTCGCACCACCCAGGCGGAAGGCGAAGAAGTGCGCGCATTGGGCGGGTTGCACATTATTGGCACCGAACGCCACGAATCGCGGCGCATCGACAATCAGCTGCGCGGGCGCGCCGGTCGTCAGGGAGACCCCGGCTCGTCACGGTTCTATCTGTCGCTCGAAGATGAGCTTATGCGGCGCTTCGGTCCAATGGATCGCGTCAAAGGGTTGATGGAGCGGTTCGGCGTCGATGAAAGCCTGCCGATCGAAGCCGGTCTGATCAACCGCACGATCGAAAGCGCCCAAACGCGCGTTGAAGGGTACAACTTCGACATTCGCAAGCACACCGTCGAGTTCGACAATGTGATGAACAAGCAGCGCACGGTGATCTACGCCGACCGACGCAAGATTCTCGAAGGCGAGAACATGCGCGAGCGCGTGCTCGACATGATCACCGATGAGGTGCATGCGCTGGCTGCGCGGTATCTGCCGGAAACCAAAGGGCGCGCCGACGATTTCGAGGAATGGGACCTCGAAGGGTTGGTGCGCGCGGTGCGCGCCATCGATCCGATGCTGACCGACGAGAAGATCGCGCCGGAGCACCTTGAAAACCTCTCGCGTCAGGAGATCGAAGATGCGCTGGTGGACGCGATCGAAGAAGATTATGAGGCGCGCGAACAGGCGATTGGCGAGGAGCGTATGCGCTCCTTCGAGCGGCGCATGATGCTCGGCGCGATCGACCGCCAATGGGTTGATTATCTCACCGGCATGGAAGACCTGCGCCAGGAGATTGGGTTGCAGGCGGTGGCGCAACGCGACCCGCTCGTTGAGTATCAGCGCAATGCCTTCACCATGTTCGAGGAGTTGAAAGCCAACATTCAACGCGATATTGTGTATCAGATTATTCCGGCATCCTTCCAATACGAGCAGTATCTGCGCCAGGTCGAAGCGGAACAGCAGCGCCGCCTGATCGCCGCCCAGCACGCGGGAACAGCCGACGGCGACGGAAAAGCCGTGCGAACCGTTCGTCATGGTGTGCAGATGCCAGGACGCAACGATCCGTGCCCGTGCGGCAGCGGCAAGAAGTTCAAAGCCTGCCACCTGGGGCATGAAGCGGAACTCATCGCGCTGTTGCAGCAGCGCCAGCAACCGGCGCCAGTGCAAAACGTCTCGGCGCAACTGGCAACAAAGCAACCCGCAGCAGGTCAATCCGCCAGCGCCCCGGCGCAACTGGCGCCAAAACAACCTTCGCCGGGTCCCTCCGCTGGATCAAGCGCGCCGCGCGGGCGCGCCGCGCCGCCAGCATCCAACCCGCAACAGCGTGGCGGCAAGTCGCAATCCCAGGCGCAACGCGGTAAAGGCGCGTCCGCCAGAAAGAAGTGATGCGCATTAGAAAGGCGATAAAACCATATGACACCTGTTTCACGTCCGCGACCGGTGTTGCTGGTCATTCGCGACGGTTGGGGTGAGCGCGACGAGGTCGAAGGCAATGGCGTGAAACTGGCGCGCAAGCCGTATGATGACCGCTGGCGCGCCGAATGCCCATTTACGCTGGTGCGCGCCGCCGAGAAGGATGTCGGTCTGCCAGCCGGGCAGATGGGCAACTCGGAGGTCGGGCACCTGAACCTGGGCGCCGGTTTCGTGGTGCGCCAGGATATTACGGTGATCGACGACTCGATTGCCGATGGGACGTTCTTCACCAATCCGGTGCTGTGCAACGCCATTCGCGCGGTGAAGGAACGCGGTACGGCGCTGCACCTGATGGGGTTGCTCGGTCCCGGCGGCGTCCATAGTCACGTCAACCACACCAAGGCGCTCCTCGAACTGGCGCAGCGCGAAGGTCTCGAACGGGTATATGTGCACCTGTTCACCGATGGGCGCGACACGATGCCGCAGAGCGGGATCGAGTTCGCCCGCGATTTGCTCGCATTTATGAAAGAACGCCGCATCGGGCGCGTTGCGTCGGTGGTAGGGCGCTACTATGCAATGGACCGCGATAAGCGCTGGGAACGCACGAAACAGGCGTATGACCTGCTGACGAAAGGCGTTGGGCGCCCGGCGCCCGATGCGCTGACGGCGATCCAGCGTTCCTACGAGGACGGCGTGACCGATGAATTCATCAAGCCAGCCGTGATTGTGGACGAATCTGGCAAACCGGTTGCGACTATCGGCGATGGCGATGCCGTTGTCTGCTTCAACTTCCGCGCCGACCGGGTGCGGCAGATCAGTCGCGCCTTTACGCTGCCCGATTTCGATGGCTTCGAGCGAGAGATGCTGCGCGATCTGATCTACATTGCGATGACCGAGTACGAGAAGCAGATGCCGTACCAGGTCGCTTTCCAGAATGATGATGTCGCCGTGCCGCTCGCAAAGGTGATCAGCGACGCCGGGCTGCGCCAGTTCCACGCGGCGGAAACCGAAAAATACCCGCACGTCACCTTCTTCTTCAATGGCGGGCGCGAACAACCGTTCCCCAATGAGGACTGGCAGATCGTCCCGTCGCCAAAAGAGGTGCCGACCTACGACCTCAAGCCGGAAATGAGCGCCTACGGCGTGCGCGATGTGGTGCTGAAAGCGATCGAGTCCGGCGCATACGACTTCATTCTGGTCAACTACGCCAACCCCGATATGGTCGGGCACACTGGCGTCATTCCGGCAGTGGTGAAGGCGTGCGAAGTGGTCGATGAATGCACCGGCGCGATCGTCGATGCGGTTGTAGCGCGCGGCGGCGCGGCAATCGTCATGGCCGATCACGGCAACGCCGAACTGATGATCGACCCGGAGACCGGCGGACCGCACACGGCGCACACGACCAACCCGGTGCCAGCGTACCTGGTTGCCGCGCCAGGGTTGGGGCTGGGCAAAGGGCAGGTGACATTGCGTGACGGCGGACGCCTCGCCGATGTCGCGCCGACGGTCCTCGACCTGCTGGGGATCGAGCCTGCGCCGCAGATGACGGGCAAGAGCCTGATCGTGCGGCAGTAGCCTTACGAGAATAATCCATCCACCGCAGCAACCAGCTGGCGCAGGTTGCTCACGTGATGCACCGCATCGCACATCGGACCATAGATGTGCATGTGGTTGTCCTCGCGTCCCCAGCGGTAGGGCGGCTCAGGGTTGAACCAGACGACCCGATGCGCGCGGCGCTTGATCGTCTCGAAGGCGCGCGGGTTCGGCGGCGACATATGATCATCGCCGTCGCCGAGGAAGATCACCGTCGTGCGGCGATCGATCGCGTCGAGATGGTCGCGCGTGAAGGTCTCCAGGCACGCGCCGAGGCTCGTCTGCCAGGGACCGCCCTGCACCCGCTCCGGCACGACGCGGATCGCATCTTCGGGGCGCAGGCGCTGAAAATCGGACTGCACATCGGCAATGGTGCGGTAGTAGACGAAGGGGCGGGTGCGGCTGATCTGATCCTGTAGCGCATAAACGAGCATTAACATAAAACCGGTGACGGCGCGCATCGAGCCGGAGACGTCGCAGATAACGGTAATCCGCGGTTTCAGGTGCTTGCGGCGGTGGCGGATGTCGAGCGGCACGCCGCTGTAGCGCAGATTGGCGCGGATGGTGCTCTTCGCGTCGAGCGCCCCTTTGTTGGCGCGTTTCTGGCGCAGCGCGACGCGCGTGCGCAACTGCGCCGCCAGGCGTGTGATGATCGCGCGCATATCGTCATCGTTCTGGTACTTCAGTTCCTCGAAGGGGCGATCCTGCAAGTCTTCGGCAGGGCGGCGGCGGCGCTCTTCGGCTTCACGCTGTTGCAGCCCGTTCCCTACTTCTGTGCCGATCTGCTGCGCGAGCGCCTCGCGGTTCTCGCGCGCCTCCTGTTCCAGTTGCTGAAGCGCCGCCTCGCTGACCCCCGCCTCGCGCAATTTCTGGAGCAGTTCCTGGAGCAACTGCTCCAGGCGGTCGAACTGCAACTCGCGCAGCGCGCGGCGCGTCGCCCACGGCTGGAAACCGGTCGTCATCTCGGTAGCGGTCGTGTTCTCATTGATAAACTGGCGCATCTGGCTGCCGCTCATGCCCTGTCCGGTCATCATCATCTCGAACAGGCGCCGCAGTTGCTCCGGCGTGAGCGACGCGAGCATCTGTTGCAGCATCTGCGCCAGTTGTTCGCGCTCTTCAGGGGACATGCCGCCGCCGGGTTGCTGCAGCGGCGGCGGCGCGTCGAGACCAAAGAAACGCGGGAAGAGTTCATCGAACGTCGGCAGGTCGCGCGGCTCTTTCACCAGCGACGCGCGCAGCGCCGAACGGAAGAACTGTTTATCGGCAACGCCGGCGATTTCGACGCAGCGCAGCGCGTCGATGCTTTCGGCGAGCGAAATACGCACCCCTTTGGCGCGCAGCGCGTGGATAAAATCGACAACCCGCTGGTCCATAACTCCCCCTTGTAGAGCGATCAACCGAAACCTGAACAATCACGCCAGCGCCTGTGGAGCGACTGGCGTGGGCTGAGCCTGTCGAAGCCCACGGCACTCATGAGGAGGTCAACGTGCACGAGATTGTTCAATGTCAGGATGATCTTCCTCTTAGTTGCCGCGGAAGCGGCCGCTCTCGTCATCGCGCCGCGGACGGCCCGGTTCATCGCGTTCGCGGCGCAGGCGGTCGCCCTCATCGCGCACCATGGCGCGGCGC
>DAOTWI010000960.1:0-2192 GCA_034436075.1 Roseiflexus sp. | reverse complement strand
CGGGTTGCGCTGCGGGCGCAGGCTCCAGAAACTGGTCAGGTGACCGGTTTCGTGCGCCATCTGCGCCAGCGCCAGGAACCAGTCCACGCCAGCCATATCGCCGATAGAGCGGTATGCGCCGGCGATGGCGCCGATGTCGAATGGAGTGTAACTGCGATCAGCGCGCGGGACGAACCAGTTGATCGCCATCGCCTCTGTGCCGGTTGCTCGTCCGACGATTGGCGCATCATCCAGGATCGGCGGCAGGGGGTCATTACCGGGGGGAGGCAGGGGATCGTCACCGGGTGGCGGCAGAGGAACGGGCGTCGGAGGGAGCGGGGTATCGGTCGGTGCAGGCGCGGGCTGCGCCTGCACCAGCGGAAGGTAAACCTGGTATGATGGGCGCTCGCTGGCGCGACTGACTGCTGCAATGGCGGAAGCGGCGCATGCCGCGACGGATGCTGTGAGAAACTGACGACGTGTGATCATGGCAATGTCCTATCGTGTGTCGTTTCCGCCATGATCGTACTCCCGGCGCTGATCTGTTTCCAGCGCCGGAGATTACAGCGTTGTTGCTGAAACCTGAGTGGTGTATGATACGGCGGGTTCTGTTCTGTGCATTGAGGAGCGAGAGGTGACAATCCGACAACCAACGCTGGCGCTGATTGCGCATGATCGCAAGAAAGACGATATGGTGTTGTTCACGCTGCGTCACCGCGATGCGCTTGCCCGGTGTCGTCTGGTTGCCACCGGCACGACCGGCGAACGCATCGCGCGGGCGACGCGCCTGGAGGTCGAACGGATGCTGTCTGGTCCAATGGGGGGTGACGCACAGATCGCGGCGCGGGTCGCACAGGGAGCGATCGATGGCGTGATCTTCCTGGTCGACCCGCTCTACGCCCATCCGCACGAGCCGGATATTCAGGGGTTGTTGCGCGTCTGCAACCTGTACAACGTACCGCTGGCGACCAATCTGGCGACGGCTGAACTCGTTGTTGCCGGGCTTGGCGCCGTGTGAAGCCCTTCTCAGATCGCCAGGTTGAACACATACCCGATTGCAATAATCCCTAGCGCCACAATGCCGGTAAACGTCGCAATCAGGCGCGGTTTGAGCACCCGGCGCAGAATGATCATCCGCGCATAGTCGGTGACTTTTTCGATAGTGGCGTCGATGCCGCGTTCCGCGATGACTTTGGCGACGACCGACTCCAGCCGTGTGCAGTTGGCGCAACCCGATCCGAGAATCTTGACCGAGACCATCGTTGTTCCTCCTGACGATAGTTCAGCATTGTGATATGTGATCAGTACATTTCGGGCACGAGCAGGCGCGTGATGTTGCGCCACGAGCCGTGTTGGAGACGCTGCCTGTCATTGCACGCGCCAGGTCGATCAAATCCAGCACTTCGGGCTGTACGATGCGGTAAAAGATGTTCAGCCCGTAGCGTCGATCCGCAATGATGCCGGCTTTGCGCAGCACTGCCAGTTGTTGCGAGATGTATGCCTGCCGCATGTTCAGCAGCGCTTCGAGATGGCAGACGCACTGCTCACCATTGCGCAACGCCTCCAGGATGGCGATCCGCGATGGGTGCATCAATGCTTTGAAAAGATGAGCCTCGCGCACGTAGTTTGTCTCGTAAGACTGCATAGGCAGAGTATATGCACGATTTTGCATAGAGACAAGATGACAGAGAACAATGCCTGGTTGTGGTTCGGCTATCATCCATCAGAGGCGCATTGCGGAAGAAGGGAGGAGGCAATGTTCTCAACGTTTTTCACTCCTGCTGCCGTCGGAACTGGAGCAGGCGCCGGAGCGGTTTCTGATCCCGCTCAGTCCTGCCGGACCGCTCGAAAGCATGGAGCGGCTGGCGCGATGCCGGGTGCAGGAACGCGCGGTATTGGACGAGCGGGAACGCGCATGGATGGAAGCAAACATCGAAAAGCTGCGTGCGAAGCGCAGGAGGAAGCAAGCATGGCATCGGGGCGGGTGCAGGCATGATGTGTCAGGCGGCAACCCGTCGCACCGCTCGCCGCGGCGCCCTGAGTCGGTCGAAGGGCTGAACCGTCGGGCTGAGCGCACAAAGGGCGCTGCTGCGCCCTTGCCCCGGTGGGGAGGCATGCCTGGCGCCAGCCCCGCGTCAGCGGGGCTTTGTGCGCTCAGCGCGGGCGTTATGATTTTGAGAAAATAATCCGGTATCGCCACGTCCAGCCCGCGC
>DAOTWI010000959.1:0-8237 GCA_034436075.1 Roseiflexus sp. | reverse complement strand
GCGCGCGCTTCGGCTTCGCGGGCTGCGGCTTCGTGCTGTGCTCGCTTGGCTTCGCGCTGCGCTCGTTCGGCTTCGCGCTGCGCCTGTTCCTCCGCCTCCGCTGCTCGTCGCACCACTGTTGCATAGTCGCCGAACGCTATGCCGCGCTCGTCGTAGCAGACGACATGATCCCGTTCTATCCCCAGCCACAGATTGGCAATGACCAGATACACGCGTCCTGTTGCATCCGGTGGATGCAGCCGATACGCCCCTTCCTCTAGCCGGTAGTCGAGCAACCGCAGACGGCGCTCTCTGCCGCGGCTCAGGTCGTCCACAATGATGTACTGCGCCACACCCGCGCGCGCATAGTGCTCTACTTTACGTTCCAGATCGTTCTCGCGCGTCTCTGGCGAGGTGATTTCAATGATCAACGCCGGACGCGCACCCTCGATAACCACCTCGAATGTGCTCCAGTTCTGGCGCTCGTGGATGCCGGGGATGACCATGACATCCGGTCCGTGCGGGCGCAGGTCAGGCATGTCCCAGGCGATGCGCACATCACTGAGCACAATCGCTGCGCCAGACTCCTCCAGGCGAGCGCGCAACACGGCGGTGAGGTACATGCGGTCGGTCTCGTGACGGTCGCTATGCACGATGAAATCTCCCACTTCAGGGTGCAGGACATCTTCGAGGGTGAGCGGGACCTGCTCAAAGTGATGGAGATCATCCGGGGTTGGGCGCAACACGTAGCGCCAGCCGTAGCGGAAGGGGTCGTCGGCTGGCGCCGTTGTTGTGGTTGGGGTAATTGTCGTCTGCGTCACAGGGGTTCCTCCCTGGTATATCCATTGACCGGGCAGGGCATGTGTGTCGGGCGACTCTGCGCAACACCATTGTACCACAACCGCACATGTGTGCGAGGCGAGGATCAGAGACGAGAGGTCAGAGGTATGAGGCTAGAGGCGATAGGCCAGAGGAGAGGAGCAGAAGGCTGAACCAAAAAGGTCAACATTGCATTGCAACGTCTCTACCTGTCACCTTGAACTCCCTCTCCCTTCCTGCCTCACACCTCACGCCTCACGCCTCACACCTCACACCTCACACCTCTCGCCTCTCGCCTCTCGCCTCACTCACACCCCTCCGCCACGCCTGCAACCACCGCCACCAGCATGTCGTCGGTCAGCTCCGGGTAGATCGGCAACGCCAGGGTTTCGGCGGCGGCGCATTCGCTCACTGGCAGGTCGCCAGAGCGATGCCCCAGGTAGGCGAAGCATTCCTGGAGGTGCAGCGGCACGGGATAGTAGATTTCGTGCCCGATCATGCGCTCTTTGAGCGTTGCTATCACCTTCTCCCGCTGTGCGACGCGGATGACGAACTGGTTGTAGATGTGCCGTCGCTCCGGCGCTTCGACCGGCAGCACGACTTTGCCTGTCGGTAGGGCGCAGTCGCCAGCAGGGTGCGCGCGGCATCCGGCAGTCAGGCACGCTGGCGGCTCAATGACCAGTCCCGCCTCGCTGAACAGGCGGCGGTAGGTCGCTGCGTTGCGCTGCCGTCCTGCCGTCCAGTCGTCCAGATACTTCAGCTTCACCCGCAACACGGCTGCCTGCAAGGCGTCAAGGCGGAAGTTGCCGCCGATCAGTTTGTGGTAGTACTTCGGGTGAGCGCCGTGTCCGCGCAGCAACCGGACTCGCTCCGCCAGCGCAGCGTCGTTTGTGGTGACCATACCGCCGTCGCCGAAGCCGCCCAGGTTCTTCGAGGGGAAGAAACTGAAGCACCCCACGTGCCCGATCGAACCGGCGCGCCGGCCTTTGTACTCCGATCCGATCGCCTGCGCTGCGTCTTCGATAACGATCAGGTTGTGGCGCTGTGCGATCTCCATGATCGGGTCCATGTCCGCCATTTGCCCGTAGAGATGCACCGGCATGATCACCCGCGTGCGCGGCGTGATCCGTGCCTCGATGTCTGCCGGGTCGATGTTGAAGGTCAACGGATCGATATCGACAAACACCGGCACAGCGCCGAGCCGGGCAATCGAGCCGGCGGTGGCGAAGAAGGTGTAGGGCGTGGTGATGACCTCATCGCCAGGGCGGATGTCGATAGCCATCAGTGCGACCAGCAGTGCGTCGGTGCCGGACGAGACGCCGATGCCGTAGGCGCAGCCGGAGTACGCGGCGACTTCGCGTTCCAACGCCTCGACTTCGGGACCAAGGATGAACATTTGTGCATCTGCGACGCGATCAATAGCGGCGCGAATCTCGTCGCGGATGGCGGCGTATTGGGCTTTGAGATCGAGCAACGGCACGTTTCCCGTTGAATGTTGAATGTTGAACGTTGAACGTTCTGGCGCCGGTGTGATCGGGGTATGCGACATGTCTGTCTCCTGATTTTCGTGGATAGCACGATAGTCGATTTCGTGCTCGCGGATGCGGTTGTCGTGTTGGATGACCGTCTCAAGATAACGGATCAGTCCGTAGATCAACTGGCTGGCGCCCTCTGCCAGACTGTGCGCCTGCCTGAACGCCTCGTGTGAGATGTAATGACGATCAAGTGCAATGTATAATTGTGCGCGCATTTCACCGCACGAGGCTTTGGCTCTTCCCAGATGTTCAATATAAAGTCTCGACGTACGGCTCTCGAAGCCCTCGGCGATATTCGACATGATAGATACCGCTGCGCGGCGCATCTGGTCACGCAGCGCGAAATCGCGCGCAAACGCGCCGGCGTCGGAAAGATCATAAATCACATTCGTCAGTTCTCGCGCACGTTGCCATGCGTTCAAGTCTCCAAAGCGCTCAATTCTGGACATTTCTTCCCTACTTCTTAATCGCACGGGAGATCGTGGCAGGAATTCGATAGTCGGATACATTCTCCCGCCAAGACCCTTGAGGTCGAGACGGGTATGAACAGAAAGTGAGAGCCGTTCCGCCAGTGAAGTGTCATCTCAGGAACCGATCAACGGCAGAGACCTCAAGGGTCGGGGACGTTCGACATGTAACGTTCAACGTTCAACGCGCGATCGCCTCCTCCTCCCCCCGATCCTCGCACCGCACCGCCTCCGGCGCGACCAGACGGTACCGCCAGCCGCTCTCCGGGCAGACCATGACTCCATCGGCGTCCGGTTCCGGCAGCCGGTAGCCGTGGCGACTCATCCATCCGTGGCGGCGCGCGGGAACCCCCAGCATGAGCGCGTAGTCCGGCACATCGCCGCGCACGACGGCGCCGGCGCCGATGAAGGCGTAGCGCCCAATCGTTGCGCCGCAGACGATGGTTGCATTGGCGCCAATCGTTGCGCCGCGCCGCACCAGGGTGCGCATGAACTCGGCGCGGCGGTTGATCTCGGCGCGCGGGTTGATCACGTTCGTGAAGACGCACGAGGGGCCGCAGAAGACGAAGTCTTCGAGTTCGACGCCAGTGTAGAGTGAGACGTTGTTCTGTATTTTGCAGCCATTGCCAACAATGACGTTGCTGGCGACGAGCACATTCTGCCCCAGCACACAGTTCGCGCCGATCCGCGCGCCTGCCATCACATGGCAGAAATGCCAGATTTTCGTGCCAGCGCCAATCTCGCACGGCTCGTCGATAATGGCGGTTGGGTGAACATAGTATGGACGATCGATGTTCATTGCATTCCTTTCAGGATGTAAAACCTGTGCGCCTTGCCTGGCTGTCAGCAATTTTCGCGTCTGTTTTTGAACCACAGAGGCGCAGAGGACGCAGAGAGCGCCAACATAGACATCGCATCGGCAAAGTCTCCACTAGCAACGCACCTTTCAACCTTCGCACTTCACGTTCGATATGCCACACACCCACGGGTGCTGCGCCCCTGCCCTCCACAATGGACCACATGCTTGTGGGCTTTGCGCCGCAATGTCCCTACACGCCACCACCTGCCACCTGCCACCTTCCACCTTCGCACCTTCGTACCTGCCCCGCCCCTCGCGCCGCTGCTCTCCACCAAGGTCACGAACGGCACGAAGGGGCAATGCCGCCTTCCACCTGCCACCTTCCACCTGCCACCTTCACCCCTTTCTCAAGCGCCTCCACGCACCGTTCAGCGGCATAACCATCGCCGTAGAGCGGCGGACGCGGCGTTGCCGGGCGTGGCTGGCGCGCAGCGGCAACGATCCGTTCGGGATCGGCGCCAGCGAGGGTGTTCCATCCGTGCGTTACGGTCTCGACCCATTCGGTCTCGTCGCGTAGCGTCACACAGGGGATGCCGAGCCAGTACGCTTCCTTCTGCACTCCGCCTGAGTCGGTCAGGATGGCGCGCGCGCCGCGCATCAGGGCGACCATGCCCAGGTAACCGACCGGTTCGATCAGGCGCACCTGGGCGGGCGGTGTCCATCCGAGCGCGGCGATTGCGCGGCGCGCGCGCGGGTGCACTGGAAAGACGACCGGCATGTCCAGCAGCGTGAGACTGGTCAGAATACCCTGCAAGCGCAGCGGGTCGTCGGTGTTTTCGGCGCGATGGACGGTCGCCAGGGCATAGTCGCCCGGCTGGACGCCAGACGACGCCAGAACTGAGTCATCGGCGCGTTCGGCAGCCAGGCGCAGGGCATCCGCCATCACGTCGCCAACCAGTGTGACGCCACGGGTGATCCCTTCGCGCGCCAGGTTCTCGACGGCGGTTTCGCTCGGGCAGAGGAGCAGATCGGAAACGTGGTCGGTCAGCACGCGGTTGATCTCTTCCGGCATGGCGCGGTTGAAACTGCGCAGACCGGCTTCAACATGGGCGACGGGAATGTGCAGTTTCGTCGCTGCCAGCGCGCCTGCCAGGGTGGAGTTGGTGTCGCCGTAGACCAGAACCCAATCCGGGCGTTCCGCCAGCAATACCTCTTCGATCTTCGCCAGCATTGCGCCGGTCTGCGCGCCGTGGCTGGCGGAGCCGACCGCCAGGTTGACATCCGGCGGCGGGATGCCCAGTTCGTCGAAGAACACCGCCGACATATTGGCGTCGTAGTGCTGCCCGGTATGCACCAGCGCCTCGCGGTGCCGCACGCGCAACACACGGCTGACGGCGGCTGCCTTGATGAACTGCGGCCGTGCGCCGACAATGGTGACGATGTTCAAGGGTTTGCTCATATTCAACCTTCAACGTTCAACGGTTCGACAAGCAACGGCACCGGCTCGCCGTTCGTGACCAGGGAGCGCTGCGCTGATTGGAGCACCCGCAGGACGCGCAACCCGCTTTCGCCGTCGGTCAGCGGCGGTTCGCGGGTCATGATTGCGCGCAGGAACGCCTCGCACTCCAGGCGCAGCGGTTCGGCAGAGTCGAATGCAACGCGCTCACCGGCGCCGCGCACTGGCACGGGTTCCCCTTCGCGCACTTCAACGCGCTGATCGTAGAGCAGCAGTTCCTTCGCCACATCATCGAAACTTGCCATTTTCTGCGAGCCGATGACGACCAGGCGTTGCTCTTTGAACGGGTGCAGCCAGGAGACGTGAATGTGCGCGCGCACGCCGTTGTCGAACAACAGGTTCGTGACCGTCACGTCGGCGATGTTTGGTTGAATATAGTTGCCGCCGGCAGCGGAAACCTGAACCGGCATGGCGCCGAGCAATCGCAGGATGATGGCGATGTCGTGCGGCGCAAAACTCCAGAGAATGTTTTCCTCGCGCCGCACCTTGCCCAGGCTCAGGCGGTTCGAGTAGATATAGTAGATGTCTCCCAGCACGCCGCTGTGCACCATATCGATCAGGCGCACCACCGCAGGGTGATATTCGAGCACGTGCCCCACCATCAGGATGCGGCGCTGTTCGCGCGCGATCTGCACCAACCGCGCCCCCTGTGCATAGGTCAGCGCCAGCGGCTTTTCGACGAACACATCGCGCCCCGTCTCCAATGCCTGGCGCGCCAGATCGTAGTGGGTGACGGCTGGAGTCGCAATCACCACGGCGCCAGCGGTGACCGCGTCGAGGCTGGCGACCACTGGTACGTCGGGGGCAATCTGCGCTGCCACCGCGCGCCCTGCTTCGGTCGCATCGCAGACCATCGCCAGCGCGCCGAGCTGGTAAAAATTGCGCACCAGGTTTTTGCCCCAGTAGCCGCATCCGATCACGGCAACCGGCGGAAGCTGGCGCCGGGTCGCGGTGTGGCGGATTGGTTGGGATGTGTTCATATGCCTTCCTTGTTGTATGTTGCACCTGCCCGGAATCGAGTTGCCCTGCTCACGTTGTCCGCCATGACACGATGGCAAAGGCGCATTTCCCCACATTGCGCCTTTGCGCCTTCGCGTCACATTTCTCATAGGAAGATCAACCTAAACCTGGACAATCACGCTTGCACCTGTGGAGCATTTGGCGCTGGCTTCGACAGGCTCAGCCAGCGCCGATCACAAGATTGCCCAACATCTCGTTGATCATCCTTATTATGAGGATGCCAACACCTCGTCCCTCGACAACGGCGCCCTGTCACTGCTGCACCCGCTCATACACAACGTACCGTCCATCACGCAGTATCTCACGAAATGCGCCTGATGCAATGACATCGGCGTAGAGCGCATTGCCGCTCGCAAATCGTCCCACCGCCAGGTGCGTCGGGTTTGCCGCCAGCGGGTCGTACTCCACTGGCGTGTCCTGTCCGAGCAGGCTGCGGCGGTTCAGTTCGACATGCACCTGATCCGGCGGGTAGTGGTAGCGCCGGTCGAGCAAAACGTGCAGTTCGCTCTCGTAGGTTTCGATCAGGGCGTCCGCTGGCGTCAGTGTGTTGAGAAACGCTGCAACCCGAAAGACTGCGCGCTCGTCTGCTGTGAAGTGTTGCCAGTACGAGAGCAGCGTCAGCGGCAGGGCGGTTGCAACCAGCAGGGTCACCAACCAGACTCCTGCGCTCTGGCGCGTCAACCATCGTATCCTGAGCGGAGCGACCAGGTGTTCGACGATGAATGCCGGGCGAAACCCCTGCGTGAGATCGCGCAGGAGCGCCGCAGTGAACAGACCTGCCACGAATACCGCTGGAAACAGGTAGCGCGGCACTCCGACCGACAGCAACGCAAACCAGGCAAACCAACTCCCTGCCAGACCGATGAGCGCAGCACGGGTGATGAGCGTGTCGTGTGAATATCCGGGTGCGCGCGCCGCACGCGCATCGTTCAGAAACCGTCTGGCGGCATCGATCAATCCCAGCAGCGCCGGAATGCCGCCGATCAGGATCATCTGGAGTGCGAATATCCGGTTCGGCAGGTTCGGCACGAATGCGGTCACATCGTAGATGCCGCTGATCGCTGTTCCCGACAGGGTGCGCCCTGCAATCGGCAGGGTGACGACCTGCGCCACCCACGGGCGCGCCAGGAAGGTCAGCGCCATTCCGCCCGCCACCAGTGCAGCAGCGCGCCAGCGACGCAGCAGCAGCGCCACACAGGTCGCGCCTGCCAGCGACACAAGCCAGAACGGGAATGTTTGCGCCTTGGCGAAGAGCGCAAGCGACCAGAGCACGGCGGCTGGCGCGATCCAGAGCGCCCGTCCGCGCAATGCCGAATCGAGGCAGAGGTAACCGCTGATCAGGAAGAGCAGCATCGGCATCTCACCCAGCGCCTGCCGTCCCGTCAGCAGCGCATTCAACTGCGGGTGCGCCGAAAGCAGCAACAGCACGCCGAGCGTTCCCCATGCCACTGTTTGATCGGAGATGCGCGCCGCCAGCACAACCATCAACGTGATCGCCGCTGCGGCGCAGATCAGGCTGACCAGTCGCCCCTGCCACAAACCGACGCCAAACACCTGGAAACTCAGCGCAATCGGCAGCGTGACCACCGGCGACGCTTCCAGCCCGCCGGGGGCGGGTTGGCCGTCGAGCAGGCGACCGTAGTGCCCGCGTTCGACAAAGTTACGCGCCACCGACAGCGTCCATCCTTCGTCCCACCAGAACTCAGGACCTTCCAGGTTCCAGAGACCGGCGAGCAGCAGAAGAACAAACAATCCGGCTATCTGAAGCGCCGTATGTGCGGAAAATGCCATGCCGTCTGCATGCACCTGTGCGGCGGATGGCGCAAGACTATTCCTTTGACCGGCAGCCTTTTTCGTCATGCAAACGACCGTCTCATGTATCTTCCAGTCCAACCCACGCAGGCGAGCTTCGCTTCCCCTAGCCCGCGGCTTAGGGTTGGTGAGCACATCATCCGGTATCGCCCCGTCCAGCCCGCGCAGACGGGCTTCGCACCCGGAGCCCGCAGCTTAGGGTTGGTGAGCGCATCATCCGGTATCGCCCCGTCCAGCCCGCGCAGGCGGGCTTCGCACCCGGAGCCCGCGGCTTCAGTCGCCGGGCGGAC
>DAOTWI010000958.1:0-6638 GCA_034436075.1 Roseiflexus sp. | reverse complement strand
TCATGGGCAGCGTAAAGTCAGGTTTCAGACCTGCTTCGACGTTGCGCGATCATGGGCGGGGCGGCAAGACGATCAGAGGGCGAGGCTGCCAGGCGGAATACGATCCAGGGCGAACTTCATCCGCTCCAGCCCTTCCATGAGCAGCGCGCGCGGGCAACCGAAGTTGAG
This sequence comes from Roseiflexus sp., assembly GCA_034436075.1. Taxonomy (GTDB): domain Bacteria; phylum Chloroflexota; class Chloroflexia; order Chloroflexales; family Roseiflexaceae; genus Roseiflexus. The sequence continues at coordinate 6,470 of DAOTWI010000958.1, read as the reverse complement.
GCGGACGAATCCTTCGCCGCCGGCGCCGAACGGCGCGCCATCGTTCAGTGCCACTTTTGCTTCACGGCGGAAGAACTCATACGGATTGCCCTCGATGTCCGCCTCACGACAATCGAACCACGCCAGATAGGTCGCCTGCGGCATCGTCGTTTTGATCTGCGGCATCCGTTCGGCGACGAACTGCGTAACAGCATCACGATTTGCCGTGAGGTAGGCGCGCAGATCGTTCAGCCAGTCGCCGCAATCGCGGTATGCTGCCTCCATCGCCGCCAGCGCAAATGAGTTGAGCCAGGGTACAATGCCGTCCATCGCGGTCATCAGACGCTTCCGCAGGTCTGGGTTGGTCACGATGGCAAAACTGGCTTTGAGACCAGGGATGTTAAACGTTTTACTGGGCGCCATCAGCGTGATGGTGCGGTCGGCAATCTCAGGCGCAAGCGTGGCGATCGGCGTGTGGCACGTATTGCCAAGCAACAGATCGCAGTGAATCTCATCAGAGCAGATAATCAGATCGCGCCGCTCGCAGAAGTCCGCCATTCGCAGCAGTTCTTCGCGGCTGTATGCTTCGCCGGTTGGATTGTGCGGGTTGCACAGAATGAAAAGGCGCGTGCGGTCGTTCACAGCTGCCGCCATCCGCTCGTAATCCACACGATACGCAAATGTTCGTCCATTCGGAACCGGCGCCAGTTCCGCCATCTGCACCACGCGCCCCTGGTTGGCTGGCGCGGTGAGGAACGGCGGATAGACCGGCGTCTGCACCAGCACGCCGTCGCCGGGGTCGCCAATGGCGCGGCAAACGGCGTTGAGACCGGTCACCAGGCTGGGGATGTAGACAATCTGATCCGGCGTGATGTCCCACCGGTAGAGGCGCTGCATCCGTTCGCTGATACATTCGCCGAGTGTGCGCGACGGCAATTCATAGCCAAAATCGCCCATATCGACGCGCGCGTGCAGCGCAGCGAGGATCGGCGGCGGCGCGGGGAAGTCCATGTCCGCCACCCACATAGGCAGCACATCGTCGCCATAGAACTTCCACTTGATGCTTCCCGTGCGGCGGCGATCAAACGCCTGGTCAAAATCGTGCGGCATAGATGGCATGGTTCCTTTCATCCACGGTATCTTTTGAGCGGCTGGAAGCGATTATTTCTTATAAGAGCGATGGCGAACGTCAGCGGTGCTGCACACTCCAGCGCGCCCGCGTTGAGATGGATGATATTGTAGCGCCTCATGTACGCACCGCCTGACAGACCCATGGAAAACATATTGTACTATAACGCCTGGTAACGAGGGGGTTATTTTATAACTCCGGACAGGGACGCACCTGCCTGTACGATACCACTCAATCCCCTGGAGCAGAGAAGGAGCGAACGGTGGCGGCAAAAATCCTGATAGCAGATGATAACCCGGCCATGCGTGAAGCGATTGTCCGCTTTGTCGAAGCAGAAGGGTATGTGGCGCTGGCGGCGCGCAACGGGCGCGAGGCGCTGAACCTGGCGCTGGAAGAATTGCCAGACCTGGTGCTGCTCGACGTCACGATGCCGGATCTTGATGGACTTGAGGTTTGCCGCCGGCTGAAAGACGATCCGCGCACTGCGCTGATCCCGATCACCATGCTGACCGTGCTCGATGCCCCGGAGCACCGCTGGCGCGGCATCGAGGCTGGCGCCGACGACTTTCTGACCAAGCCGTTCGATGAGCGCCTGCTCCGCGCTCGAATCCAGTCGCAATTGCGAACCAAACGCCTGACCGATCAACTCGAACGCACCGAAAGCGTCATTTTTGCGCTGGCGCTGGCGGTTGAGGCGAAGGACATGTACACCGAGGGGCATCTCTGGCGGCTGGCGTACTATGGCGAGCAACTCGCAACGGCTGCGGGGCTGGGGCACGACATCAGACGCGCCGTGTGGCAGGGCGGGTTGTTGCACGATATCGGCAAGATTGGCGTGGCGGACAGTATTCTGCGGAAGCCGGCGCCGTTGACCCCCGAAGAGTATGCGCAGATCAAGCAGCATCCCGAGTGCGGCGCGCGCATCATTGCTCCCATGCGCTTTGCGCGCGAGGTGGCGCCGATTGTGCGCGGTCACCACGAGCACTGGGACGGCAGCGGCTATCCGTATGGACTGCGGGGTGAAGAGATTCCAATAGGAGCGCGCATTATTGCCATTGTCGACTCCTACGACGCGATGACCACGGATCGACCATACCGGCGGGCGCTGTCGCCCGATCGCGCCGTTCAGCGATTGCGGGCGCGGAGCGGGATTCAGTGGGATCCGGATCTGACGGCGCTGTTTATCACGCTGATTGAGCAAAAACGCCTGATCGCGCCAAATGATGCCAGCGTGTCGCACCATATCCCTGCGGTGTGATGCACATCAGTGACGAGTGATGAGTGATGAGTGGCGAGTGACATATCTGTCACGTATTGTGCAGCTCCGTTTTTGCCGTGGTTACGTGTTTGATCTCCCTGCCCAGCCCCTTGCGGTTGGGCGACGTCCGTGTTGGAAGCGGGAACCTTTCCGCCAGTGACGTTCAACGACGGAAACGAATATGTGGCGAAGACCTTAAGGGTCGCATACGTTCCCACCTGCAACCTTCCCACGTTCAACGTTCAACAACCCCCTCCCGCAACCGCCAGATAACCCACAGACCTGCCATGCCTGCCAGGGTCACGATCACTTCGGGGATCAGGATGGCGGTTGTGCCCTGCAACCCAAAGGCAGGCGCGATGCCTGCCGCCAGCAGGTTAACGAGCGTATGGGCTGCAACCGCAAGCCAGAGCCACCAGATCTGCCCACGTCGAAAGACCTGCACCACCATCACCGAAAGCGCCACATGCACCGGCAGCGTCCAGAGGCGTTCCCACGCCCCAACCAGCGGCAGCCAGTCGGGTTGTGCAGCGACTGCAGCGAGTTGCTGGCGTGCCAATTCACGTTGCTCATCCGTCAGCGGCAGCGCCGCCAGATCGACTGCGCTCAACGCCAGAAGATTGATCAACCCCAGAAGCGTCAGACCAGCGACGAGCACCATCGACTCCAGACCGCCGTGCCCCAGACCGTACATCACGGCGCGCGACCAGGTTTTTTCTTCACGAAACAGCCAGCGGTACCCCACATATCGTCCAATCTCCTCCGCAAGCCCGGCGGTCAACGCCAGCGCCGCCAGCCAGCCAAAGAGCAGCGGGCGTGACGCCTGCAACTGTGGCGCCAGCGCCCCCTGGATCGCCAGCACAATGGGAACGCGGCTGATTAACTGGAAGAGCAGAAAAATGACGGCGCCGTAAGCGAAATAGCGCCAGGAAACGCGCAATCGGCGGCTGACGAACCAGGCTGCTCCCAGCGGGAAGCACACCTCGAACAGGATCGCGACAATCGTTGCGGCGACCCGCTCTGTGCTTATGTGCAAAGAAGACTCCACTTAGCGCAGCGTCACATACACGATTGTCAGCAGCATCACACCGCCAAGCACGCCGTACTCCCACATCACGCGACGAGTCAGCGTTCCTTCGAGATGCCCCTGGAGCAGGCTGGTAACGATGTAGAACAATGCCAGCAGCAAAGCGCCGCCGATCAGAAACGACGCCGCCCAATAGTTGAGCGCCCATGTTGCCTCTGCCAGCGTCAGTCCGACGAGTAGCGACAGCGTGAACAGATGACGCCCAGACGTCTGGGCGAGCAGTGCATACGCGAGGAGCGCGGCGCTGGCGCCGATCAGCGTGGCGGAATACAGGGTGCGCATACGGGCGTAATAGATGGCGCTGAACACTCCGAATGCCAGCAGCAACGCCATCGCCTGCAATGCCAGGCGCGCCCCCTGCCGCACGCTGGCGCGACGGTCGAGCGAATAGTGTTGCGCCACCAGTGCGCCAAACAGAAACCCGCCAGCGGCGATCAGCGCCAGCACGAACGCCAGCGTCTCGAGGCTTGCGCTGAACAGACGGAAGAAGGCGAATGAGGCGATAATCGCAAACGATGGCAGAATCCAGAAGGAGGGCGCCAGTTCGATCCGCGCAATGCCGAGGTTCATGATCGGCAACGATCGCGTCCGCATCTGTGGATGTTCGCGAATGAAGATATCCGCCCCAGTGCTGGCAATCACCACCAGCGAGGCGATCAACAGCCACGAGACGGTAATGGCGGGAAAGTCGCCGCCGAAACGCGCGCGCAGAATATTCGGGTTGACATCGATCAGAAAGACGACCGCCAGCCCAAGAAGCGCCAGCAGCACCAGCGACACAATCCGATCATACCGCGGTGCAGGGTTCATACCATCCTGACCTTGCGCCTTCCTGAACGACGGTCACGCCTGCCTCCAGTCGCGCAGCGCCTGGAGCAGCAGGCGCACGCCGACGCCGGTTGCGCCTTTCGGTTGATACGCTTTTGGTTTCGAGTCGGTCCACGCCGTTCCAGCGATATCGAGGTGCGCCCACGGATAGTCGCCAGCGAAGGCGTTGAGAAAGGCAGCCGCCGTGATCGCGCCGCCCTGCCGGCCGGCAGCATTGCGGACATCGGCGATCTCGCTTTTGACCATCTCGCGGTATGGTTGCCACAGCGGCAATTGCCAGGCGCGCTCGCCAGCCGCTTCACCGGCGCGCAGGAGGCGCTGCGCCAGCGCGTCGTCATTGGCGAACAGCCCGATGGCATGCGGTCCGAGCGCCACGCTGATCGCGCCGGTCAGCGTCGCAAGGTCAATGATTGCCGACGGATTGTAGCGTTGCGCGTAGGTCAGAACGTCCGCCAGCACAATCCGCCCTTCGGCGTCGGTGTTCAGCACCTCGATCGTCTTGCCGCTGAGGGTCTTCAGAATGTCGCCAGGGCGATACGCCGATCCGCCCGGCATATTTTCCGCTGCGCCGATCAACGCCACCACGTGCAGCGGCAGTTGCATTTCCGCGATGGCGTGGAGTGCGCCGAGCACCGCTGCGGCGCCGCTCATGTCCATCTTCATTGCATCCATGTTCTCAGCGGGCTTGATCGAAATGCCGCCAGAGTCGAACGTCATGCCCTTCCCTGCCAGGCAGATGGTGGGGGCATCGGTATACTGCGCGCCATAGTCAATAGTGATGAAGCGCGGCTCATTCACCGATCCCTGCCCGACGGCAAGAATGCCGCCGAACCCTTGCTCGCGCATCTCTACGGGTCCCAGCACTGTGATCGGCAGACCGAATGCCACGGCGAGTTCGCGCGCACGTTCCGCCAGGCGCGCCGGCGTCAGATCATTGGGAGGAAGGTTTGCCAGATCGCGCGCCAGATTGACGCCGCGCGCAACCGCTCCGCCGCGCGCAACGCCGCGTGCGGCTTCCTCCGCTGCATGCTCCGGCGCCAGCAGAATCAGTTCATCGACATCGCGGCGATCTTCCGGCTTGAGGTCGCTCTTGTACTCCAGGAAGCGGTACCCTCCCAGCAGACTGCCTTCAGTGATGGCGGCGGCAATCGTTTCAGGGGTGTGATCCGATGCGGCTGGCAGCGCAAACGCAAACCTCTCGACCTTCAATTCACGCGCGCGCTGCGTGGCGATTGCCGCCACTTCACGCATCTGCTCGAGATCGGGCGATGAACGTTTGCCCAGACCGATCAGCAATACGCGCCGCGCAGGAAGCGCGCCGCGCGGATAGATCAACAACGCCTGTTTCGCTTTGCCCGACCAGTCGCCTGGTTCGATCAGATCACCAAGCGGCGATGGAGGCGGCTCCTCCTCCCAGGAACCAAGCGCCAGCAGGTCGGTTGCAACAGTCAGGGGATCGCCAGTAGTAACTGTTACGCGCATAAGAGAACTCCATAGGACGTCAGTACAGCGCAGGTATGAACATGTTGACGTTTTTTACACCGCTTCGAGAACGGAGAGGCATTATACCACGGGACGATGTTTCTGACATTTCTGTCACTCGTCACAGCTCAATTGACACTCATGCCCATGGGATATATTCGGGTCCCTTCGCGCCCTTCGTGGACGACAGAAATTGAACCCATACCCAGGGGGCGTATTCGGGTCCCTTCGCGCCCTTCGTGGACGACAGGAATTGACACCCATACCCAGGGGGCGTATACTACCCCGCGATTGGTTCTCGCAGAGCGTGGAGAAAGGACAGAGAGACGCTATGATCACCGATCAATTTCGCGTGCCAGGAATATCCTGCCAGCACTGCGTCAACGCCATTACCAAAGCAGTCAACGCGCTGCCGGGCGTGCGCCAGGTCATCGTCAACCTCGGCGACAAAAGCGTGCGCATCGATCACGACCAGCAGGTGACTGCCGATGATCTGATCCGGGCGATCAACGACGCCGGGTATGACGAGGTGGCGGTGCTGGTGTAGGAGTGAGGAGTGAGGAGTGAGGAGTGAGGAGTGAGGAGTGAGGAGTGAGGAGTGAGGAGTGAGGAGCTCGCCTCGCACCTCGCACCTCTCGCCTCGCACCTCTCGCCTCGCACCTCTCGCCTCGCACCTCGCACCTCTCGCCTCGCACCTCTCGCCTCGC
>DAOTWI010000957.1:0-4984 GCA_034436075.1 Roseiflexus sp. | reverse complement strand
TCACGCCTCACGCCTCACGCCTCACGCCTCACGCCTCACGCCTCACGCCTCACGCCTCTCGCCTCTCGTCAGATCGCAACAAAGGGTGCAAGGCGCGCGTACTATTGGCAGGAAAGCGGTCGAACAGGCGCGTAGCGCAATAGAAAACGAGGAACGAAATGAACGGGAACGGGTATCGGAACAACTCAGGCGGCTTTGGCATTCCGCCGCTCTACATCTACATTGGCATTGGGATTGCAGCAGTCATCATTGTTTCGATCATTGGCGGATTGTTGAGCGCCGGTGTACAGGCATATTTCGCCGTTGCCGCAGGCATTCTGCTGGTGCTGGCGAATCTGCGCGACCTGCTGGGCGGAACCAACAGCGGCGCCGCGTTGATGAACACCATGATCGGCGCAGCACTGATCTTTTTCTTCCTGGGAAGCGCTTTTGGCTGGGTCTGGTACATTCCAGCGCTGTTGCTGCTGGTTGCCGCCGCGCCGCTCGGAGTGCGCCGCGCCGACGTCTACACCGTCTATCTCGACGCCGCACGTTCGATGGCAACCAATGTGCGGCGCGCAGTTGGAGGACGCACGCGCCTGCCGTAGTCGCGCTACGACAGGCTGGCAAGACACTGTCGCACGGTAGCGAGAAACTCTTCGGACTCGAACGGTTTCTCGATATGTCGCACACCGCTCCGTTCGAGAAAGTCGCGCGTGCTGCGGCTGGCGGTATCGCCGCTGATAAACAGAAAGCGGCGCGCCAGATGCGGCGCGCGCTGTTTGAGTTCAGCGAACAGTTCATCGCCGCTCATCCCAGGCATCCGCACATCGCAGACAATCAGATCGTAGGCGGTGCGGTTGATCCGTTCGAGCGCCATTGCTCCATCGCGGCACACATCGACCGTAAACCCCTCATCGCGCAGCAAACGAGCGATTAACTCGGCAACCGGCGCTTCATCATCGATAACCAGAATGGTGTGCATTTGTGGGGTTTGGGCGATCATCTGCGGCGCTTTGACCATGCGCTCTGTGAGCAGCGGTTGGACTGGCAGTTCCACTGTAAAACACGCCCCTGTGCCAGGCGCGCTGCTCACGCGAATATCACCGTGATACTGCTTGACAATGCCGTAGCAGATCGAAAGCCCCAACCCCGTCCCTTCACCGATCGGCTTTGTGGTAAAGAACGGCTCGAATACCAGCGGCAGATGGTCGGGTAGAATGCCCGGACCAGTGTCTGCAACGTCGATCACAAGGCGTTGTTGACCATCCTGGACCTCTGCCCGCGTCGTGATGATAATCCGCCGCTCGCCTTTCCAGGTTGCCAGCGCCTGTTGCGCATTATTCAGCAGGTTGAGCAGCACCTGCTTGATCGCAGTCGCATCGGCGACGGTCGTCGGCAATGGCTCAGCGAGGCGTTCCTCTACCGTAATGCTGTGGCTGCGCATCTGGTACGCGAGCAGCCCCAGCACCTGCCGCACCGCCGCATTCAGATCGACCTCTTCGAGATGCGCCTCGCGCTGACGCGCGAATGCCAGAAGGTTCTGAACAATTCGCCGCGCGCGCGTCGCCCCCTCGACAATCATTGCCAGATCGTGGTGCATCTCTGCTGGCGCCGTTTGTTGCAACAGACTGGCAAATCCCAGCACAGCAGTGAGCGGATTGTTGAGTTCGTGCGCGACGCCTGCCACCAGTTCACCAACCGCTGTCAGGCGTTCGGATTGGATCAACCGTTGCTGCGCAATGCGCAGATCTGCAAGCGCCTGCTCACGCGCCTGGTGCAAGCGCGCGTTTTGAATGGCAACGGCGAGGTGCTGGGCAAGATCGGCGAGCGTGCGAACCTCGATCGCAGGAAACGCATACGGTTGACGACTCGCCAGGAGGAGCATGCCAGGCACATTGTCATCATCGGCGATCGGAACAATCAGGCACGACCGCATGTCCGCCGACGTCAGACGATGCACCAGGGGGTGATCGTATACGCCGTGCAGCGGCAGGACGCGCGGTTGGCGCTGTTCCATAATGCGATGAAGCAGGCGCGCCTCCTGATCGCTGTAGAACGCACCCTTCGCACCCGACTCGCCAATCTCTGGATGCCGTGCTATCAGCTTCAGGCGCTGGTCAGCCTGATCGACCAACGCAAGTTCAGCGGCGTCGATTGGAACGACGCTCCGCAGATGTTCGACCAGGTACGTGAAGATCTGCCGCAGGTCGTGGGTGGCAGTGATCGTACGGGCAATCTTGCCGACGAACGCCAGGCGATTGCTCTGTTCGCGCGCGCGACGGTACAGCTCGGCGTTACGCACTGCCAGCGCCGCATATGCCGCAAACGCCTGCGCCCGCGCCGCATCGGCGCGGGTGTAGCGATTCGGCAACCGGCTTTCGAGCATGAGAATGCCGACAACATCACCCTGCGCACGTAGTGGAACACCTATCCAGCTCTGCGATACGTTTATTGGCGCCCGCCACGGGACTGCTTCAGCCATGTCGTGCAGAATAACCGGCTCGCCTGCGGTTTCGATCCGGTTGATCAGCGGATCGGTTCGGGTGAACCGATACCGGATCAGATCGCCGGACTCGTCCAGTCCACGACTGGCGGCGACGTAATAGCCGTCTTCGTCGCGCAGCATGATGGTCGCGCTGTCGTAGGAAACGACGCTGTGCAAATGCTCCAGAACAAGGCCGAGGAGACGATCGCGATCGAGGGTTGAAATCAGTGCGCGGGTAATCTGCTGAGCGCTGCTGGCAAGTTGATGCTCCGGCGTTTCACCTGCCTCGAACCAGACAACTAGCAGACGAACCGCCTGCCCGTCCCGATCAAGAATCGGGTAAGCGTTCCAGCGACGGGTCGGCATACCGCCGATCTGGGTGGCTGGCACGGCGTCGTTGACGAGCAGTCCCGCCGCCGAGAGCCATAGTTCGTCGAGGTGATCGTCTTTGAAACGCGGTATAACGTCGTGGCAGAGGCGTCCGGTAATTGTTGCGGAGATACGGATGCCCAGCCGCACGCAGGCGCGCGCGTTGATCGAAAGGATGCGGAACTCAGGCAGAGATACGACCAGAATCCCTGCCGGAATATGGTCAATAACATCGTAGAGCAGGTCCGTTCCATCTGGTTGATCGTGCAAAGGCGAGGAGGCCATATGGCGTTACGGATACATGCGATACAACATGCGCGGAAAGGGTATTGTTTCACGAATGTGGTGCGTGCCGGCGATCCAGGCGGTTGCGCGTTCGATGCCCATGCCAAACCCGCTGTGCGGTACGCTGCCATAGCGCCGCAGATCGATGTACCACTGGTAATCCTCCACATGCAGCCCATATTCCCGAATGCGGCGCTCAAGCAGCGCCGCATCGTGGATGCGCTGCGAGCCGCCAATGATCTCGCCATACCCTTCCGGCGCCAGCAGATCGGCGCACAACGCAACTTCGGGACGGTCGGGATCGGGTTCCATGTAAAAGGCTTTGATGGCGCTGGGGAAGCGTTCGACAAAAACCGGCCGGTCGAACATCGACGCAATCAGCGTTTCGTGCGGCGCGCCAAGGTCTTCCCCCCACTCCAGCGGCGTGCATCCTTCGACTTCCGCGTATCGCCCGGCGATAAGGCGCAGCGCCTCATCGTAGGTGATGCGCGGGAATGGCGGCGCGCACCGCTCGAGCGGCTTCGTGTCGCGCTCGAGGGTGGCGAGGTCGTCGGCGCGGCGTTCCAGCACCCGCTGCACGATGGCGCTGACGAACTGCTCTTGCAGCGCCAGATTATCGTCGTGCAGGGCGAATGCCACTTCCGGCTCAATCATCCAGAATTCGGTCAGGTGCCGGCGCGTCTTCGACTTTTCGGCGCGAAAGGTTGGACCAAAGCAGTAGACCTTGCCAAAACTTATCATGCCGGCTTCGACGTAGAGTTGACCGGTCTGCCCCAGGTACGCCATGCCGAGGTCGAAGTAGGGGGTGGCGAAGAGGTTGGTGGTGCCCTCCGCAGCGCATGGCGTGAGAATAGGCGTGTCGAAGCGCACAAACCCCTGGGCGTTGAGCCATTCCTGCGCCGCAGCGATAATCTCGGCGCGAATGCGCAGAAGCGCATGCTGCTTCGAGGAACGCACCCAGAGATGCCGGTTCTCCATCAGGAACTCGACGCCGTGTTCCTTCGGCTGAATCGGGTACTCTGGCGAAATCTGGATGATCTCGATGCCGCTGACATCGAGTTCGAACCCGCCCGGAGCGCGTTCGTCGGCGCGCACTGCGCCGGTAATGCGGCAGGAACTTTCGAGAGTCAACCGCTGCGCGGCGGCGAATGTCTCCTCAGACACATTCTTGCGAAACACGACGCACTGAATGACGCCGCTCCCGTCGCGGAGCCGGATAAAGACCAATTTGCCCTTCTCGGTCTTATGGGCGACCCACCCGGCGAGGGTGACCGTCTGCCCGGTATGGCGTGCAATGTCGCTGATGGCGGCTGTAGGCAGAAGTGACATAACCGTGCTTCCGTTGTGCTTCGATTTGTTGAAATTGAGTATAGCATATGTCAGTGACGAGTGATCAGTGACGGGTGATGAGGGGGTGTTCACGCTGCTCCTGGGTGTTCAGACGGCGCGCCCGCATGAACGAGGGTGCAGGCATGAGTTGTCATGAAACGATGCTCCGGCTGCCAGCGATTGAAATCGCTCCTGATAGGCCTGCGGCCGACCGTCCGCCTGCGCAGACGGGAACGGCGGCGTCCACTCAGGTGGACGCCCGGCGGAACGCCCGCCCGGCGCGACTTCAGTCGCCAGCCAAGGTGCAGCGCAGCAGGGACGCGCTTGCTTGCCGCCTGACAATTCATGTCTGCACCCCCTGAACGATCCTTTGGGGCGGCGGAGCAACGTGTGTTGGCGCTTGCTGGCGCCATTCCGCCGCCGACTCTTTCTTTCGGGGAGTCTTCCCCAAACTCATGGAGTTTGATTAAATATTCCGCTATCCGCCTTGCAGCCCGGCGGCTGAAGCCGCGGGCTCCTGTTGCGAAGCCCGCC
>DAOTWI010000956.1:0-2645 GCA_034436075.1 Roseiflexus sp. | reverse complement strand
GCGCGGCATGCGCATCGTGAACGGCGCCGATGAACTTTCGGCGGCAGTGGAAAGCGCCCGCCGCGAAGCGCGCGCTGCGTTCGGCGACGATACGATCTTCCTGGAAAAATTGCTTACACGTCCGCGCCATATCGAAGTGCAGATTCTGGCGGACACGCACGGCAACGTCGTTCACCTGTTCGAGCGCGAGTGTTCGATCCAGCGGCGCCATCAGAAGATTGTCGAAGAATCGCCATCGCCAGCGTTGACCCCCAAACAGCGCGAGATGATCGGTGAGGCGGCGGTGCGCCTTGCGCGCGCCGCTGGCTACGTCAATGCAGGCACGGCAGAGTTCCTGTATGACGAAACGGATGGCAGTTTTGCGTTCCTCGAAGTCAACACGCGCCTGCAGGTCGAACATCCGGTCACCGAAGCCGTGACCGGCATCGATCTGGTGCAGTTGCAGATCACTATTGCCAGCGGCGCGCGCCTGCCATTCCGCCAGGAAGATGTGCAGCAGCGCGGGCACGCTATCGAGGTGCGCCTGTGCGCTGAAGACCCGGTGACCTTCCTGCCGACCGGCGGGCGACTGGCGCGCTTCGACCTGCCGCGCGACATTCGTTGCGATACCGGCGTCGAAACCGGTGACGAGGCGACCCTCTACTACGACTCGCTCCTGGCAAAACTCATCGTCCACGCCGATGATCGAGATGCTGCGATCGCCCGGTTGCGCAGCGCGCTCGACGCCTGCGTGGTCGAAGGGGTGACGACCAACCTGCCGTTGCTGCGCGCGATTGCGGCAGACCCGGCATTCATCGCTGGCGAGACGACCACCGATTTTCTGACTGTGCGCGAGATGACGCAGCGCCTGCCAGTTCCTGCCCCCATCCCGGACGAGGCGCTGCTGGCAGCGGCGATTGCCGATGTGCAGGCGCTGGCGAACGGCAGAGCCGCCACGCGTGATCCGTGGGGCGCGCTGGGACCGTGGCGGATGCTGCGCGCCGATATGCCGCTGCGCTACCGTGACGGCGAAAGCGAACGGTGTGTGCGCATCACCGAAGATACCAGCGAGTGGCGTGTCGAAATCGATGGCAGGGTCTACATCGCTGGCGTGCTCGCGGCGCATCCGGATCATCTGGCGCTGCGGTTGGCGGATGGGCGGATCGAGCGGTTCGCCATAGCGCGCGACGGCGAGGTGCGGATTGTCGAGTGGCGCGGGCAGCGGTTCCGTCTTGTTCGCGCTGCGCTGGAAATTGGTCGCCTGGGAGCGGCGGGGCATAGCCACAGCCGCGCCGGGCTAGAAGCGCCAATGCCGGGCACGATTGCGCGCATCATGGTGCGCGAAGGGGATCGTGTTTCGGCGCACCAGCCACTGGTGGTGCTGGAAGCGATGAAGATGGAACACATCGTTGCCGCGCCACACAACGGGATCGTGCTGCGCCTGCCCTACGCCGCTGGCGCGCTAGTCGCCAAAGGCGCGACGCTGGTGGAACTGGAGGAGGGATGAGGCGTTGAACGTTTCACGTTGAACGTTGAACGTGTTGGCGCTACAGGGGATCCCGGTCGTCGAACGCAGGGTGATGGTGTGGTCACCAAGGAGTGACAGGCGCGTGCGGCGGAGACGGGCGCGTGCGGCGATCACGGCGCCGCGCCGGGCGCGGTGAACGGGACCACACATGACGGGGCAACCGCAGGTAGGGGCGATCCGCCGGGTCGCCCCTACAGATGTGGACGGCGAAGAGGAACAGCACAGGTGATAGCATGAAAGCGATCAGCGATCGCACGACCGATGCGCTGATCCAGGCGCAGGTCGAGCGTTATGTGGCGGATGTGCGCGCAATGCTCGGCGATGATCTGGTCGGCGTGTACCTGCATGGTTCCCTGGCGATGGGATGCTTCAACCCGGCGCAGAGCGATCTCGATCTGCTGGTCATGACGCGCGCGCCAATGTCGCTGGCGACGAAGCGGGACGTTGCCGATCATCTGTTGCGCATGTCGCGCCAGCCAGCGCCGATCGAGGTCAGTTTTCTGGCGCTGGCGATGCTGCAACCGTGGCGCCATCCGCTGCCGTTCGATTTTCACTACAGCGAAATGTGGCGCGATGCCTATGAGCGCGACCTTGCAGGGGAAGGGTGGCGCGCCTGGAATGCACGCGATCAGCGCGATCCTGACCTCGCTGCGCACATCACGGTCGTGCGGCAGCGGGGCATTGCGCTCTACGGTCCGCCTGCCGCCGATCTGTTTCCGCCCGTGCCTGAAGAGGACTATATCGCCGCGATCATTAGCGATGTCGCCGAGGCGCTGGATCGCATCTACGCCGATCCGGTGTATGCCATTCTGAATGCCTGCCGCACGCTGGCATTTTTGCAGACGCGCCGGGTGCTCTCCAAGGAGGAAGGCGCTCAGTGGGCGCTCGATCATCTCCCGCCTGCGCTACGCCTGGCGGTGCAGATGGCGCTGATGCACTATCGCGACACTGAGGACGCGGGGGTGTTTCCGGCTGCGCTTCTTGAGGCGTTTTGCATCTATGCGCGCCGGGAACTCGCACGGGGCGCCCACGGAGAGGCGATGCTGCGGTGACGATATGGCAGCCGGGCGACGATGACCGCCCCCCGCATCGCAGGGCGACCACCGGTACGGGCGACCCGGCGGGTCGCCCCAACGAG
>DAOTWI010000955.1:0-1695 GCA_034436075.1 Roseiflexus sp. | reverse complement strand
CTCCCTGCACCGTAGCAATCGCATCCCACGCGCCAGACGCGCCATGCAGCGCCGGGGGCTCTGCGGGTTGCGCCAGAACGCCCTGCAACGACCACGGACCGGTGTGGGTGATGTGCACCCGCGCCAGCCGGCCCGTCCAGTCGTGCGGGTCGCTGAAGAAGACCAGTTTATTGCCTGGCGTGCGCCCGCGCCATTTGCCTTTGTGCTCGCCTTCGACCAGCACTTCGACCGTCTGATGCAGCAGGCGCGCATTGCGTTCGGTTGCAATCTGTTCCTGAAGGCGTTCGAGTTCGATGCGCCGCAGTTGCTTTTCCCCTTCAGGCACTGCCAGGGTCGGGTCGAGTTCCATTTCGGCGGCGCGCGTGCCGGGGCGCGACGAGAATGCTGCGATGTGCACCTTATCGAACCGGATCGCTTCGAGCAATCGCTTCGTGCCCTCGAACCGTTCGCGTGTTTCGCCCGGATGCCCGACGATGATATCGGTCGTCAGCGATACCTCCGGGATAGCGTCGCGGATTTTTGCAATCAATTCGCGGTAACGCTGCACCGTATAGCCGCGCCGCATGATCTTGAGCAGCGCATCGTCGCCCGCCTGCACCGGCAGATTGATATCCGGCATGCAACGCGGCAGTTCCGCCACTGCGGCAATCAGGCGGTCGGTCATCCACGCTGGATGGGATGTCAGGAAACGCAACCGCAGCAAGCCAGGGAGTGCGTGAACCGCGCGCAGCAAATCCGCCAGGTCGGGTCGTCCAGGGAGATCGTGTCCCCACGAGTCGACGATCTGCCCGAGCAGCGTGATCTCTTTCGCACCGCGCGCTACAATCCGGCGGCACTCTTCGACGATTTCGTCGAGCGGGCGGCTGCGTTCGCGCCCGCGCCGCAGCGGGATGACGCAGAACGAGCACGACATGTTGCAGCCGTACTGGATCGGCACATGCACCGAGACCGGCGGGTGATCCCAGCGCGCCACCGGCAGCGCCGGCTCGTCGAGTTGATACACCGGGTTAGGCGCCAGCGCCAGCACCTCATCGACCGCCGACGGCGACACAAAATGATCCACCATCGGCAGGCGGCTCTGGAAGATCGACTGGTTGCCAGGACCGACCATGCATCCCCAGAGAACGATCGTTGTATCGGGATGGGCGCGCTTGATGCGCTGCACATCGCTCAGTTTGCCCAGGATGCGCTCTTCGGCGGACGCGCGCACACTGCACGAGTTGAGCACAATAAAACTCGCGTCTTCAGGACGTTCGGCTGGCGCGTATCCGACCCCTTGCAGGGCCGCTTCCAGGCGTTCGGAGTCGGATACGTTCATCTGGCAGCCGACCGTCCAGACATAATAGCGGCGCTCACGCGGCGTTGCGTCGCGCGATTGCCCGGTGTGGGCTTCCTCTGGCAGATGCAATGTGACACTGTCGGTCATCGGTTACTCTTTTGCTCATTCCATGCGCTTCGACGGTTTTCTCTCAACAGACTGCCATTATAGCGAAAATTGGGATCGGGGGCAAGAATGGGCGATTGTACGGGTGCTGGCATGATTTGTCAGGAAACGACAGGGCTGTACCTGCCGCCCCTCGTCGCCAATCCCGACCAGCGGCATCCGTGCGGACGTGATGGAGTTTGAAAAATTATTCCGCTATCCGTTCGTCCGCCCGGCGGCTGAAGCCGCGGGCTCCTGCTGCGAAGCCCGCC
>DAOTWI010000954.1:0-2152 GCA_034436075.1 Roseiflexus sp. | reverse complement strand
AGCCAGTCGCGGAGCGCCGCTTCCGCTTCGCCGCCGAACAGGTCGCGCGCGCGCGGTGGGCGGATGGCGCGCTGATTGCTGCGCAGCAGTTTCATCTGCTCGACGTGTGCGCGATACCGTTGATCGGTCTCGTCGATCAGGCGAGGACGTGAGAAGCGGGCGCTCATAGGCTGCTCCTGACCGGTCGTTACCAGGCATACGCTTCCGGCGCCGGTCCGCCTGGACCGGGCCAGATGGCATCAAGTCGCGCCAGCGCCTCGTCGCTCAGCGCAATCTCCAGCGCGCGCAGACTGCCATTCAGTTGTTCGACCGTGCGCGGACCGATGATCGGCGCGGTGACCGTGGGTTGCCGGAGCAGCCACGCCAGCGCCACATCGGCTGGTTGTTCGCCGAGTTCGCGGCAGAACCCTTCGTAGGCTTTGAGTTGGGCGCGATGCTTTTCGATACGCTCCTGCATCCGCGCGTCGGCGCGCCGTCCCTCGGCGGCTTTCTGCAACACTCCGCCGAGCAATCCGCCGCCTAGCGGACTCCACGGAATGATTCCGACGCCGTAGCTCTGGCAGGCGGGAACGACCTCGAGTTCGATCATGCGCGCCGACAGGTTGTACAGGCTCTGCTCCGACACCAACCCCATGAAGTTGCGCCGGCGCGCTTCCTCATTCGCCTGCGCGATATGCCAGCCAGCGAAGTTGCTGCTGCCGACGTACAACACCTTTCCCTCGCGCACCAGTTGCTCCATCGCCTGCCAGATCTCCTCCCACGGCGTGTCCCGATCAATATGGTGCATCTGGTACAGGTCGATATAGTCGGTCTGCAGCCGGCGCAGGCTCCCCTCACAGGCGCGCTTGATGTGCAGCGCCGAGAGACGCGACTCGTTGGGCCAGTCGCCCATTTTGCCGTAGACCTTGGTGGCGATGATGACCTTCTCGCGCCGACCGCCGCCCTGGGCAAACCAGCGACCGATGATCTGCTCGGTGATCCCTTCGCCGGTCTTCCAGCCGTAGACGTTGGCAGTGTCGAAGAAATTGATGCCCAACTCCAGCGCCCGGTCCATAATGGCGAAACTGTCGGCTTCACTCGTGAGCGGACCGAAGTTCATCGTGCCGAGGCAGAGCCGGCTGACGCGGAGCCCGGTGCGACCAAGACGTGTGTACTGCATTGCATCCTCCTATGCCGCGCGGCTGCGCCGCCGCGCTGCGCCAATGTGTGGAACGTTGCCATTGTACCACGTTGATCGCATTGGATGGTTGGACTACAATACGCCCGTCGCCGCAGGTGACGGTCACGTGGGACGCCAGAACGCGGGAATGCGACGTAGGGGCGCCCCCCTGTGGGCGCCCGCTTCCAGGGCCTCCCGATGTGACCGTCGTCGATGGAGTCTGCTGCACTGTCCATTGAACATAGATGCGCCAGGAGGGGGTATGAGCAGTCGCTTCGATGAGCTTCGCATTCTTTCGGGCAATGGCAACCCGGCGCTGGCGCAGGCCATCTGCGGTCGCCTGGGGGTGCGCCTGGGCGATGTGACGATCACCCGCTTCGCTAACGAAAACATCTTCGTGCGCCTGAATGAAAGCGTGCGCGAGAAGGATGTGTTTGTCATCCAATCGCTGGCGTCGCCGCTGAGCGACCGCATCCTCGAACTGCTGATCATGCTCGACGCCTGCAAACGCGCATCCGCCGGGCGGGTGACTGCGGTGCTGCCGTTCTACGCCTACGGGCGCACCGACAAGCGCGACCAGCCGCGTGTGCCGATCACCGCGCGCCTGCTCGCCGATATGATCCAGGTCGCTGGCGCGCAGCAGGTGGTGACGATTGACCTGCACGCCGGGCAGATTCAGGGGTTCTTCAGCATCCCCGTCGATGAGTTGAGCAGCATGCCGTTGCTGGTGCGCTATTTCCGCGAGCGCGGCTGGGACGATGTGACGGTCGTGTCGTCGGACATCGGGTTTGCCAAGCGGGCGCGCAATTTTGCCGAGCAACTCGGCGCGCCGCTGGCGATCGTCGAAAAACGCCACCCGGCGCGCGCCGACGCCGAAAGCGAGAATGGCATCGCTGCAAGGTCGCTGATCGGCGACGTCGCCGGGCGGCGCTGCATCCTGGTGGATGATGAGGTGAACACCGGGCGCTCGCTCGTGAGCGCCGCCGAACTGCT
>DAOTWI010000953.1:0-4168 GCA_034436075.1 Roseiflexus sp. | reverse complement strand
AACCGCTCCCGCCCAACTCCCGCCGCCGCCGGCGCCTGGTCCGCTGACCGCGAAGGATGCTGGCGGCATGGAGAAGTTGATCGAACTGGCGCGCGCCGAAGGGAACCTGTCCACCATCGCCCTGCCGAACGACTGGGCGAACTATGGCGAGATGAAGCAGAAGTTCCTCGAGAAATATCCCTTCATCAAGCACGAAGACCTCAATCCCGACGCCAGTTCGGCGCAGGAGATCGAGGCAATCAAAGCCAACGCCGGCAGCAAAGGTCCGCAGGCCCCCGATGTGATCGACGTCGGGTTCACCTGGGGCGACATTGCGAAGAAAGACGGTCTCCTTCAGCCCTACAAGGTCGAGAAGTGGGACGAAATCCCCGCTTCGCTGAAAGACCCGGAAGGGTTCTGGTATGCCGACTACTACGGCGTCATGGCGTTCGAGGTCAATACCCAGGTGGTCAAGAACATCCCGCAGGACTGGTCGGACCTGTTGAAGCCGGAGTACAAGGGGCAGGTGGCGCTGGCAGGCGACCCGACCGGTTCGGGGCAGGCGATCAACGCGGTGTGGGCTGCGGCGCTCGGCAATGGCGGTTCGCTTGATAATCCGATGCCGGGGCTGGAGTTCTTCAAGAAACTGAACGAGGCGGGCAACCTGCTGCCGGTGGTCGCCAAGCCGGCGACGATCGCCAAGGGCGAAACCCCCATCGCGCTGCGCTGGGATTATAATGCGCTGGCAAACCGCGATCAGAACGCCGGAAACATCGACATTGCGGTGGTCGTGCCGAAGAGCGGGTCGCTGGCTGGCGTCTACGTGCAGGCGATCAGCGCCTATGCGCCGCGCCCGCACGCAGCCCGGCTCTGGATGGAGTTCCTCTATTCCGATGAGGGACAGTTGATCTGGCTCAAGGGGTATGCGACGCCAGCGCGCTTCGAGGCGATGCGTAAGGCAGGGCTGATCCCGCAAGACCTGCTCGATAAACTGCCAAAGACCGATGCCCCGGTCGGCTTTCCGACCGGCAGCCAGATCAATGCCGCTTTTGATATGATTAAGAGCAACTGGCCCACCGTCGTCGGCGCAACAGTACAATAAGCGGCGTATGTGCAGAATCGCACAGATTTGCACGGATCATTTGTTACAAGCAGATTCGCGCACATCCGTCGCATCCGTGTGAATCCGTGTCCCATTCCAGCACATCGCGCCTGGAATCGAGGAACCGGTCATAAGGTGACCTATGGCGCCGCTAACCCAAACGAAAACCAGTCAACCAGTCGTTCCACGCCGCGCCTTTTCGTGGACGTGGCTGGGGGTGGCGCCATTCTTTCTGTTCGTGGCGGCGTTTCTGATCTGGCCCACGCTGTCGATCATTGCGCAGAGTTTCCTCGATCAGCAGCGCCGCCTGACATTGCAAAACATTCTGGAGTTGGGGCGCCCGTTCATTGTGTCGTCGTATCTGTACAGCCTGCAACTCAGCGCCGTGACCGCCCTTGGCGGCGGACTACTTGGCGGGTTACTGGCGTATGCGATCACGACCGGCGGGTTGCCACGACCGCTGCGTGATGCGGTGCTCAGTTTCTCCGGCGTGGCGTCGAACTTCGCCGGGGTGCCGCTGGCATTCGCTTTTATTGCAACCCTTGGTCAACTGGGAATTGTCACCCAGTGGCTGCGCTCGGTCGGGATCAATCTGTACCCTACTTTCAGCCTCTACAGTTTCTGGGGGTTGAGTATCGTCTACATCTACTTTCAGATTCCGCTCATGGTGCTGATCATGGCGCCGGCGTTCGAGGGGATGCGGCGCGAATGGCGCGAAGCCGCCGAGAGCCTGGGCGCGACTTCGTGGCACTACTGGCGCTCCATCGGTCTGCCCATTCTGCTCCCGTCGATCCTCGGCACGATGGTGTTGCTGTTCGGGAATGCGTTCGGCGCGCACGCGACCGCCTTCCAACTGACCGGCGGCGGCAGTCAGGGGAATGTGGTCACAATCCTGATCGGTGCGCAGATCAGCAGTGATGCGCTCGCCAACCCCGGTCTTGGCAACGCGCTCGCATTGGGAATGATCGTCATCATGGGCGTCTGTATCGGTCTGTATACCTGGCTCCAGCGCCTCTCGGCGCGCTGGCTGCGCTCGTAACGCTATGCTGAAGCGGTTCTGGCCCTGGTTCTGGTTCCTGGTCGGCGCGATCTACTTCCTCGTGCCGCTCTACGCCACGTTCGACTTCTCGTTGCGCGCTCGCCGCGGCGAATTGAGCTTCGTGGCGTATGCGAATGTGCTCAACGACGCGAAGTTTATCGAGAGTTTCTGGTTCTCGCTCCAGACGGCGCTGGCGACGATTGTGATCAGCGCGCTGGTGATTGTGCCGACGGCATACTGGGTGCAATTGCGCCTGCCGCGCCTGCGTCCGGTCATCGAGTTCTTCACGCTGCTGCCGTTCGTCGTCCCGGCGGTCGTGCTGGTCTTCAGCCTGGCGCGCACCTACAGCCGCACGCCGCTCACCGACAGCCGCGAAGGGTTGTGGGTATTGCTGGTCGGCTCGTATGTCATCCTGTCATTCCCGTACATGTACCGGGCGGTGGACACCGGGTTGCGCTCGATCAACATTCACGACCTGACCGAAGCGGCGCAGAGCCTGGGGGCGGGATGGTTCACGATTCTGACGCGAGTCATCTTTCCGAATGTCTACGTTGCGCTGTTGAGCGGCGCGTTCATCACCTTCGCCATCGTGATGGGCGAGTTTACGATTGCCGCGCTCCTCGCGCAACCGGCGTTCGGTCCCTATATGAACCTGCTTGCCAGCAGCAGGGTGTATGAACCGTCGGCGCTGGCGATCATCAGTTTTGCGCTGACGTGGGCGGCGATTGCCGCCATTCAGTGGATTGGCCAGGGTTCGCAGGCGCGCGTAGCGGGACCGCGCTGATCAGGGGGGCGTATGGCGTTTCTCGAAATTGTCGGTGCGCGCAAGAGTTTTGGCGCTGCTGTCGCGGTCGAGAACTTCGATCTGGCGGTTGAGCGCGGCGAATTCGTCTCGTTCCTGGGACCGTCGGGGTGTGGAAAAACCACGACGCTGCGGATGATCGCCGGGTTCGAGAAGCCAACCGCAGGGCGGATTATCATTGATGGCGTTGATGTGACCGATACGCCACCCAACCGCCGCAATATCGGCATGGTGTTTCAGTCGTATGCGCTCTTCCCGAACATGACCGTCGCCGACAATATCGGGTTCGGGCTGAAGATCGCGCGCCGTCCGGCGGACGAAATCCGCGCGCGCGTTGAGGAACTCCTGCGGATCATTCACATGCCAGAGTTTGGACGGCGCTACCCATACCAGTTGTCCGGCGGGCAGCAGCAGCGTGTCGCGCTGGCGCGCGCGCTCGCCATTCAACCGAAACTGCTGTTGCTCGATGAGCCGCTCTCGGCGCTCGACGCCAAGATCCGCGCCTCGCTCCGCCAGGAAATCCGCGAGATCCAGCGGCAGCTCGGCATCACGACGATTTATGTCACGCACGACCAGGAAGAGGCGATGGCGCTCTCCGACCGGATTGTGGTAATGAGTCGCGGGCGAGTCGAACAAATTGGCACGCCTTTCGAGGTCTACAACTTCCCGGCGACCCGCTTCGTGGCATCATTCGTCGGCACGCTCAACCTGCTCCAGGCGACGGTTGTCGACTCCGCTATTGGACTCCTGACCATCGAAGGGCAGCCGATCCGCGTCGCGTCCTCGCTCCCGTCGCATCGTTCCGGCGATGCCATCAGCCTTGCCATTCGCCCGGAACTGATCGCGCTCGATGGGCAGATGACCAGCGAGGTCAACCGTCTGAGCGGCACGGTCGAAGACGTGACCTTTCTCGGTTCGATTGTGCGCGTGCGGGTCAGTCTCACTTCAAATAAACTGCACTTCGATCTCTTCAACAACCCACAGTTGCGCCCGCCGCAGCCAGGGTCGTCGATTACCGTCCAATTCGCCCCCGAAGCCTGCCTGGTTCTCGGCGAAGAGGCAGCACCTGCTCACCCCATATCGGCGAGCGCGGCGCAGGCGGCGTGATAGCCGCACATGCCGTGCACCCCTGGTCCTGGCGGCGTCGAAGCCGAGCAGAGATAGATGCCGCGCGCCGGGGTGCGGTAGGGGGTGAAACTGAGAGTGGGTCTGGTGATCAGTTGCCGCCAGTCGGCCAACCCGCCGC
>DAOTWI010000952.1:0-3532 GCA_034436075.1 Roseiflexus sp. | reverse complement strand
CACGCGCCCCATCAGCGCCGCGCTGCTCGCTGGCAGCCCATAGTACACCGCACGAATGATCTGTGCGTGGTCGGCGCCGGCTTCGAGGAGCGCCGCAGCCGCGCGCAGCGACGCCGGACGGGTCGCGTTCGTCTGGAAACTCTGCGTATCGGTCGTCAATCCGAGCAACAGGCAGGTAGCGATCGTGCTGTCGATCGGCGCCCCCATCGCGCAGAACAGGCGATAGAGCAGATCGCACGTCGACGCCGAGTCGGGATCGACCAGATTAAGCGTCGCACTGCCATCATTCGTTACGTGATGATCAATGACGACCACAGGCAACGTCGCCAGGGTCGCGGCGTGTTCGTCGTAGATCGAACCGATGCGGGTCAGGTGAGCCGTATCGACCAGAATGGCAAGGTCGGCAGGCGGCAGCGCCATACCGGACTGATAGAACACGATCTGATCAGCGCCGGGGAGCCAGGTAGCATAGACCGGAACAGGCGGCATCAGGACTGCGGTGCGCCGTTTCCCCAGCGCGCCGAGCATGTGCCAGACGGCGAGGGAGGCGCCGACGGCGTCGCCATCGGGGTTGATATGGGTCAGAATGAGAATGTGCTGCGCAGCAGCGATACGTTCGGCAAGCGGCGCTGCCACGATGGCGGGATCATTGGAGATCATGCAGGCGTCCTGTGGATATGGTAGACCGTATGCCCGGCACGCTTTTTGACTTCTTTCATCCGCAACTGATGGCGACGTCCGAGCGCCGGGATCAGGCGGTTGAGACCGCTGACAACCACAAACCAGTACTCGCCGCCGGGTCTGAGATGTTCCAGCGGTTCGAGGATAAACTCGCGCTCAATCGCTTCATCCCCAATTTTTGCTGGAATATTGGAAACGATCAGATCGAAAGGAATATCGGGAATGTGCTCAAAGCCGACGCTGCCAATCACCTCGGCATTCGGCGTCTGATTGAGCGCCGCGTTGTGGCGCGCATAGCGCACCGCCAGCAGATCGCGGTCGACGAGGATGACGCGCGCCTGCGGAAACCAGCGCGCCAGGACGATCCCGATCACGCCGCAGCCGCATCCAAGGTCGAGGATGGTTTGCGGCGATTGCGGCGTGATCGTGCGCAGGAACAGATCAGTTCCTTCATCGACCTGATACGACGAAAAGAGCGTATGCGCCACATCGAACGCAAACGTCTGGTCGCGGCAGGTGTAGGAGATGCGCTTCTTATAGTAGACATCGACCGGAGTCGCAACCACCGTCATTGCACACCCGTCTCCAAGAGCGGATCACTGCGCCAGCCATTACTCCGCCGGTTGATCGCCTTCCGATGGGGGGGGCGGAGAACCGGCGCGCTCAGCGGCGGCGCGCCGGAGCAGTTCATCGATATGCAGGCTGTAATCGACCGACGTATCGAGGATCAGCCGCAATTCTGGAATAAAGCGCAGATAATTCAACTCCTCCGCGAGGCGACGGCGCAGGAACCCTTTCGCGCGTTCGAGCGCCGCCATTGTCTCACGGCGCTCTTCCGGCGTCCCCATGACAGAGATTCGCACCCGCGCAATCTGCAAGTCGGCGGTCACTTCGACGCCAACAACCGTTGCGAAGCCGACGCGCGGATCCTTCAGTTCATACTGAAGAATCTCCCCCAGAATGCGCTGAATCTCGTGCGCAAGTTGTTCAGTGCGTTTGCTCATACGGTGCGTTCCACTCGCTCCCTGCGATAGAACTCCATCGTATCGCCAGGTGTAATATCGTTGAACCCCTCGACGATCAGACCGCACTCATACCCTGCAAGCACTTCGCGAACATCGTCCTTGAAGCGTTTCAAACTGGCGATCTTGCCGTCGTGAATAACAACGCCATTGCGCAGCACCCGCACACTATACTGGCGCGTAATCTTGCCCTCAGTCACATACAACCCGGCCACGATCTCACGGGTCGGCAGGCGGAAGGTATTGCGCACCTCGGCAAACCCTTCGGTCACCTCGCGATACTCCGGTTCCAGCATCCCGATCATCGCCTTTTTGATGTCCTCGGTCAACTGGTAAATAATGTTGTAGAACCGGATATCGACGCCATGCTGTTCCGCCTGCCGGCGCGCCGCCGGGTCGGGGCGGGCGTTGAACCCGATAATGATCGCGTGCGATGCAATCGCAAGGTTAACGTCGCTCTCGGTAATGGTGCCGGTGCCGCGATGGATGATCCTGATCTGCACCTCATTGGTATTGAGCTGGCTCAGCGCATGTTCGATTGCGCCAATCGACCCCTGCACATCCGCCTTCAGGATGATATTCAGTTCCTTGATCTTCCCCTGCTGGATCGAACTGAACAACCCATCGAGGCTGACGCCGCGCGTTGTCGCCATTGCCTCGAGACGCTGCTTGCGCTGCCGTTGCAGCGCAATCTCGCGCGCAATCGTCAAGTCGGGCATCACCTGGAGAATATCGCCGGCCTGCGGCACATCATTCAAGCCGAGAATCACCACGGGCGTGGCCGGTTCGGCGAAGCGCAGGCGTTTCCCGGCATCGTTGAACATCGTGCGGATCGTCCCGGTCGTTCCCCCAACCAGCACATTATCCTCAAGGCGCAGCGTGCCGTTCTGCACGAGCACCGTCGCTATCGGACCGCGCGTGCGATCCATTTCGGCTTCGACGATTGTTCCTACCGCAGGCGCATTCGGGTTCGCCTTGTACTCGTTGAGATCGGCAACGAGCAGAATGATTTCGAGCAAACCGTCAATATTCTTCTTGAGTTTGGCGGAAACCTCGACTGATGGCACATCGCCGCCGAACTGCTCGACGATGACGCCGGCGTTGGCGAGTTGCTGACGCACGCGATCCGGATTGGCATTCGGCGCATCAATCTTATTGATCGCAACGATCATGGGCGCCTCCGCCGCTTTGACGTGCGAAATCGCCTCGAGCGTCTGCGGCATCACGCCGTCATCGGCGGCCACCACCAGCACGACGATGTCCGTCACCTGCGCGCCGCGCGCGCGCATCGCCGTGAACGCCTCGTGACCGGGCGTGTCGAGGAAGGTGATCTTCCGCCCGTGCAGTTCGACCTGATACGCGCCAATATGCTGGGTAATGCCGCCCGCTTCGCTTTCCGCCACGCGGGTCGAACGAATCGCATCGAGCAATTTCGTCTTTCCGTGGTCGACATGCCCCATAATCGTGACGACCGGCGGGCGCGGTTTCAGGTCCTTCGGGTCCTGCGCCGCAAGCACATCACGGATATTCTCGACGACCCCTTCCAGTTGCGGCGGCACATATTCAACGGTTTCGATGCCGAAATCGGCTGCAATCACTGCGGCGGTTTCGTAGTCGATTTGTTGGTTGATATTGGCGACCACGCCAGCCTTCAGCAGCGCTTTCAAGATTTCGGCAGCGCCAACACCAGTCGCTTCGGAAAACTCGCGCACCGTCATCGTCACCGGTAGCGCGATTGGTCCTTTTGGTCGCACCGGAACGCGCACCGTCGCGGTTGGGCGCGTTAATGCGCTTGATGTGCGGGCTGTTGTTGCGCCTGCGCTTCGCCC
>DAOTWI010000951.1:0-19070 GCA_034436075.1 Roseiflexus sp. | reverse complement strand
CGACGCCGACGCGCATGCCGAGTCCGACGCCAACGCGCACGCCGAGTCCGACATGCCCTGAAGGCGCACGCGATCCGGGCAACGACCTTGGCAGCGCACGGCTGGTGCTGATCGACTCGCCAGTGACGCACGGCATCTGCGAAATCGGCGATGAGGATTGGTTCCGCTTCGGCGGCGTCGGCGGCAAAGTCTACACGATTGACATCGAGCGCATGGATGCCGGGCTTGATCTGTCGCTCGAACTGTACGACGAGAACGGTCAGCGGCTGGCGTTCAACGATGATTTCTTCAACCGCAATCCGGCGAGTCCCGATCCGAAGGATATCAAGCCGCGCATTCAATCGTGGCGCGCCCCGCGCGACGGCATCTACTACGTCCGCGTCCGCGACACGCTCAATCTTGGCGGCGGCAATCGCACCTATGTCTTCGTCGTGCGCTCCGAAAGTTACGGACCAACCGCCGCACTGGTGGGCGAAATCTGCCGCGATCTGTACGAAGATGACGGGCTGCCGGAACAGGCGAAACTGATCCTGCCGAACGAGATCCATCCAGGGCGGCGGCTCTGCCCGACGGGTGACGCTGATTGGGTGAAGTTTTTCGGCAAGGCGGGCAAAATCCACTACATCTACACCGACACCCGCCCCTACCGCAATGCGCCGGACTTCAACAATCAAACACAGGCAGGCGCAGATACGGTCATGTACCTCTTCGACCGCGATGGCATTCGCCTGCTCGACTTCAGCGACGACATCGCCGGATCGCTCGACTCGCAGATTCGCTTCGTACCGCAGGTGGATGGGTTCTACTATGTGCAGATCAAGAACAACGGCGATCTCGGCAACCAGTTCATCCGCTACGACCTGATCTTGCAGTTGTGCGTCCCGGATCAAGAGTGCGGGCGCGCCCCCCAGCCAGCCGTCGTGGCAACCCCAACCGGACCTACGCCCACAGTTGCGCCGCTCGATGATCGCACACCGACGCCGGTTGGCACACCCCCACAGAGCGGATCGGCAGGTGACGATTCTGGCAGCGCGCAGGACGGATCGGCGCGCGCATTCGTCAACGGTCCGCTGGTGGGGTTCGTTGATGTATCGTTCGATCAACTCTGGCAGCGCACCGACCGGGTCGTCGCCAACGGCAGAGTGCAACGCAGCTGGATGTGGGGACCGCGCGGGTTGATGGCGCGCGCCGAAAGTTATCAGCAGGCGACCAGCGGCATGCGGCAGGTGCAGTACTTCGATAAGGGGCGGATGGAACTGAACAACCCCCTCGGCGACCGTGCGAGTCCCTGGTTTGTCACCTCTGGTCTGCTGGTGATGGAACTGGTCACCGGGCGTATGCAGGTGGGCGATGCTGAGTTCGTCCCGCGCGAAGCGGCAGCCATCCCGGTCGCTGGCGACGCCGATGATCCCAACGCGCCGTTGTATGCCAGTTTTGCCAGCGCCATCACACGGGCGGAACCGGATCAGACCGGGCAGTTGCTGCGGATGACCATCGACCGTCAGGGACGCATCGGCGCCTACGAAGGACCGGTGCGCGCCGAGACGCGCATCGCGCGCTATGTGCCCGAAAGCGGGCATAACATCCCAGCAGTGTTCTGGGACTACCTCAATACGCGCGGTCTGATCTACGAGCAGGGACGTGTCCGCAACGATCGCCTGTTTGACTGGCTGTTTGTCATGGGGTATCCGGTCAGCGAACCATTCTGGGCGCGTGTGCGTATCGGCGGGGTCGAGCGCGATGTGCTGATCCAGTTGTTCGAGCGCCGCACCCTGACCTATGTGCCTGACAATCCACCCGGATGGCGCGTCGAGATGGGGAATGTCGGACGGCATTACTACCGCTGGCGCTACGGCGAAGACCTTCCCTGAATAGCAAACGACCTCTGAGGCGCTGGCATCTCAGAGGTCGGTCCACGTCAGTCTTTGTAAAAGAAACTGCGCAGCACGGGGTGCACCTCCTGAGTAAGTCGAATGCAGTGTCGGAGAGGTTCACTCACTTCGCGCATGATCATGCCATAGACGGCGCATCACTTCAATCAACCAATAGTCCCGCGCACAAGAGGTACCTTTTGTTCAGTATGCGTAGTCCATGAGACGGACACAGGCAGTGACGGCGTCTGAACGAAGCAGCGCATCAGAGAGCCAGCTGTCAGGGCGTCTCCCGGAGACGCCGTTTGACATCGCCGCGCATCTTGTGGAGACGATCGGTCCCCGCCCTCCTGGATCGATCAACGAGGCAAAAATGGCGGCATTCCTCGACGCGCGTCTCCGCCAGGCAGGGTTTCGTCTCTCTGCTGAGTCGTATCGCGCGTTCCGCCTCCCCGGCTACGATGGCATCGTGTGGGGCGCGCTGGCTGTCCTTGGGGTCATTGGCTTTTACTGGATGCCCCTGCTGGCGACTCTGATCTTTGCGGCGAGTTTTGGGGCGACATGTGCGGCTGCGTGGTACGGCGCGCCCCTTCTGGCGCAGCGCATCCTGAGCCAGAATATCATTGCCACACGCGCTGCCGCCGGGGCTATGCGCTGGCGATTGGTCGTGCTGGCGCCGCTTAGTTCACCGCCAGCCGTTGGGCGCAGGCTGGTGGCGTTTGGCGCCGGTCAGACCGGACTCATCGGGCGTACAGTTGCAGCGGCGTTCCTCCTATCGCTGGGCATTGCAGCGAATGCCCCTCTCCCGCTCGATCTCCGTCTATGGCTCTGGTATGCCCAGGCTGCGCCAGCACTCGCTTTGCTTGCGCAGGGCATTGCGGCGCTGATCGTACAGCACGCTCCGGCGACTCCAGGAACGATCAGTTATGCCGGCGCGCTGGCGACGTTGATCGGGAGCGCGGCACGACTATCCCATCTCCAGCATACCGAAATGTGGGTTGTGGGGATCGGCGCCGAAACTGCCGGCATCGACGATCTGCTGCGCCGTTATCCCTTCGAACCGCAGCAAACCCTCTTCGTCGGTCTTGACGGCATCGGGCATGGAACATTGTGCTACCTGGCGGCTGAGGGCGCACTGCGCCAGCAACTGGCGGACGCCCTGCTATTGCGCCTGGCAGCCCGCGTTGTGGATGGCGGACAGGCGATAGCAAAGCCATGCGTCTACCGGGGCGTCACGTGCGCTGGCGTGCTGCGCCGTCGCGGGTGGCGCGCCATGGGGATCGCCTCGCTGGATGCCCGACAGCGTATCCCATATCAGTACGAACGGAGCGATGACCTCGCGAAACTCGACGCAGCGCACCTCGACAATGCCGTGCGTCTGGTCGTCGGGCTGGCGCGCGCACTTGACGCCGCCCCCTGACCGGGGCTCACGGATGCGGTACGCGGAGCAGGCGGTTCACCTCCGGCGCAGAAATGGTCGTCGTTGCGCCATCGGGCCAGTACACGTCAACCGACTCCACGGCGCCCACACGTCCCAGCCCAAAATGGGCAACCGCTTCCATCTGGCACAAGTAGCCGCTGCCGGCATCAACGGCGCGCAGTTGCCTTCTGCCGTCCACAGAGAGTACGACGACAGCGCCGCGCGCCGGCGCGCCAGCGCGTGTCAGCGGCGCCACGCGCAGCCAGGCATGCTCATTTGGAACAGGACGATACAGGCTCAGCGGTTGCAGGTCGGCTTCGCCGTGGCTGATCAGCAATTCCAGCCGTCCATCGTTGTCGAAATCGCCAACTGCGGCGCCCGTGCCCAACCCGGCGGGTTCGAGCGCATCGCCCGGGTCGATCTTTGTCCAACCATCGCCACGACGCGCAAACAGACGGTTTGGTTCGCCAATGTTGTTGAAGAAGATCTCCAGCTCGCCATCATTGTCGAAATCGGCAGCGATAACGGTGCGGACCCGCGATGGTTCCGCCAGTTCCGGCGGCGCCGCATCGACGAACAGACCGTCCCACTTTTGCAAGAACAGGCGATGGGGACCTTCCCAGTTGCCGTAGACCAGATCGAAGCGCCCATCGCCATCGAAATCGCCAGCGGCGACCCCGCGGCCGTGCTCGTGCGGATCGGGCACGCCAGCGCGTCGCGCCATCTCTTCGAATGTGCCATCGCCACGATTGGCAAAGAGCAGATTGGGACCATTCTCATTGACGGTAAAGATATCCATGCGCGATGTCACCAGCGGCAGCGCAATCACCCCGCGCCCGCCAGTGGTCACACTGACGCCAGCGGCGCTTGCCATATCCTGCACTTCACCAAAGCGGTCGAGTTCGTACAGGCGAAACGGTCCGCCGTAATTTGCCACAAAGAAGCCATAGCGCCCCGTGCCAAGCCGATCAACGACCGCAACCGAGCGACCGGCGGTCAGGTTGAGCGCCTCACGGTTCTGCGGCAACTCGAACAGATCGACCCAGCCGGTCTCCTGGAAATCGAACAACCGATCACCAACGCGTTTACGACCGGCAAAGGTGTCGGTGTTGAGGACATAAATCTCTTCCCGGCCATCGCCATCGAGATCGCCAGCCGCCACGCCAATCGCCTGGCGCCGGGCATCGGCGAGGGTCTCGTCCAGAATATCGACGAAACCGGCGCCATCCCAGCGGAGCACGCGATTGGCGCCATCGAAGCCAGCAATGAACATTTCCCAGACGCCATCATCATTGATGTCGACCACTGCCACGCCGTAGTGCAGGCGCGGCGGATTGAAACGGATCAGATGGCTGCAATCGATAAACATGGGCATGTCCCCGCTTTGCGACATGGCGCGCTACAACTGCCCCTGAAGCCAGGCGACGATAGTGTGAGCGACCTGTTCACCGCCCTCGCCAAGGAGCAACTGATGACCGTATCCTTCCATCCAGACCAACCGGCAGTCGGTGGCGCTGATGCGCCGGACCACCTGCTCGGCGGATCGCGGGTCGACCGTGGCGTCATCACGCCCCTGCACCACCAGCGTCGGCGCGGTGACGCGCGGCAACGCCTGGCGGGCAGAGCGTTGCAACAGCGCCAACTGATGGATCGCAGCCAGCGGCACCCGCACCGTGCGACGCAACTGCTCACAGACGGCTGGATCGTCAAGATCGGCATCCGGGGCGCGGTTACGGATCAGGGCGCGCAGCGTCGGGTCGGTGAAATCAACTCCTGCAAAAGGATAGTACCATGAAATGGCGTACCGCGCGATACTGCTCAGACTCACCAGCAGTTGACCGCGCAGGGTCAGCGCCGGCGCCAGCGCGACCAGACGCGCAACCGGCAGGTGCGCCGCCAGCAACAACGAGAGCAATGCCCCCATCGAGAAACCAACGACCACAACCTCGGCGCAATGCTGACGGAGCGTGGCAAATCCCTGCGCCACAGTTTCCGCCCACTGTTGCCAGCGAACGCCGGCAAGCGCATCGGGAAGCGCGCCGTGACCGGGGAGCAGCGGCGCGTGCACGCTATACCCTTCACGAATGAAGGCAGCCGCCAGCGGACGGACTTCCGCCAGATCGCCGCCAAAGCCGTGGATCAGCAATACGCCCGGCGAACCTGCCCAAACCGTCAGCGACTCTCCCATGGGTTTCTCGGAACATGATGCTGCTGTCACAGGTGCAGCAGAGCGAATGGATCCGGTTGACATACTGATATTCCTGGTATTGTATTGGAGATGTACACTTCAGACAAGACGCCAGATGACAAAAATGACATCCTGATGACAGATGCCGCTGATCGATTAAAATCCGGTCAACTCTCGATTGACAACAACGGCGCAACCTTCTACGATCATTGTACGTGGTTCTCTCCAACAGATGAAACGACTATGGCGCTGCGGTTTCAGCAGAAGCTTATCGTTCCGACATCCGCGCAACCGCTGATTGAACGTCCTCACGTTCTTGCGCTGCTCGACCGCGCAATTCGCAGCAAGCGCGTCGTTGCGCTTGCCGCGCCTGCCGGTTGGGGAAAAACGACCGCCCTGGCACAGTGGGTTGCACAGCGTACGATGCCCGCTGCATGGTATACGCTCGACAGCACTGATCGCGATCCCCATGTCTTCCTCGATTATCTGTTGCACAGTGTTGCTGATCTGGCGCCGGGATCAGCAACCATTGCAGCACGCCTCGCCGAAGCCACGCCGCAAGGATTGGCGGAGATCTCGCAGCAGGTCGCGCTGGCGTTTGCCGACGCACCCGATCATTTCGCACTCATCCTTGATGATGTCCACGTGCTGGACGATGATCAATCGCACGCCATTCCCGGCGTCTCGCTGGTATTGGCGTTGCTGGCATCAATCGCCGAGTATGCAACGAAATGTCACCTGGTGCTGGCATCACGCACCCTGCCCACGCTCCACGGGATGGTGCGCATGGTCGCCCAGCAACGCGCTGCGGTTTTTGATTACAGCATATTGCAGTTCCAACGCGCCGATACACAGCGTCTCGCAGGAGTGACTGCAGGACTGACCCTCTCCGATGAAGCGGCAGACCAGTTGACCGCAGCGGTTGGCGGCTGGGTCACCGGTATTGTGCTCTCGCTGGATCAACCGCTTGCGAATGAGGATTGGGCAACCGGACAACATCAGCGGCTGGCAGAGCTAGCGACTCAGCGCGACGCCATTATCGACGCCAGCACCAGCCAGGTCTACGCCTATTTTGCCGAACAGATTCTGGCGCCGCTGCCAGCCGACCTGCAACGTTTTCTGGAAGATACCAGCATCTTGCAGGATCTCTCGCCGCGACGTTGTGATCGCTTGCGTTCAGCGACGAATTCCGCAGAATACCTCGACGACATCAAACGCCGCGGGCTGTTCGTTTCGAGCCGCGCCGGATGGTTGTCGTATCACAGTCTCTTTCGTGATTACCTGCGATCGCGCCTGGCGCGCGATCCACAGCGGCATCAGGCGCTCTTGCGCGCCGCCGGAGACCTCTACGCCGCTGAAGAGGATATCGAACGCGCGCTCGATTGCTACCTGGCGGCTGGCGATCATGAGCAGGCTATCAATGTATTGCGAACGGCGACGCCGCTTCTGCGCCAGTGCTCGCGCCAGACAACCCTGCTCGCCTGCTTCGAACGGTTGCATCGTGCACGCTGGGTTGGGAAACGTCCAACCGGCGACAGTGCACCGTTCCTGCCAACCCACACCGCACGGTCGCTATCGATTCCTCCTGATCTGTTGCTGGCGGAGGCGCGGGTGTATAGCGACCTGGCACTGTGGGAACGCGCGTATCTGGCGCTCCAGATTGCTGAAGCGACCGGAAACGCACCCATTCGCGCTGAGGCGCAGATCCTCCTGGCTGAAGTGCAGGTGCTCCGGGGCGACTATGCCGATGCGCAACAAACGTTGCGCATGATCGATGTCGATGATCTCGATGACCGCCTGCGCCTGGAATATGCGCTGGCTGCCGGACGCGCGTGCATCATGGCTGGGGAAGTCGCCGCTGCCATTACCGAACTTGAGCGCGCGCAGGCCATTGCTGCAACGCGAACCGATACAATGGATAACCCCAGCCCACTGGCGGATATTTACGATAATCTTGGCTGGGCATACGCTGCTCAGGGTGATCGTCAGTCTGCAATCCGTTATCTCAAGCGTGCGGATGCCTGCTGGCAGGCATCGGGAAATCAGGGACGGCGCGCACTGACTCTCAACAACCTGGGAGTGATGGCAATGGACGAGGGGCGATACGCGGAAGCGCGCGCCGCATTCGATACAGGACTGGACATTGCCCGGCATACACGACTGCGACGTGAAGAAACTGTGTTGCTGTGCAGCCTGGCAGAACTCTATCTGCGTCAGAATGATTTCGAGCAATCGATCGACCATTTTACCAGGGCGCACGCCCTGGCGACGAACTTCGACATCGCCAGCAGCGCAGAAACGGCGCTGGCTGGCGCGCTCTGGGCTGCTCTGCTTGCCGGCAATATGGCGGTCGCATCCGCCTGGCACGACGTCGCAGCAGCGATCACCACACCATCTCAACCAGAGGTGCGTGGACGTCTGGCGCTGGCGCGGGCAATGCTGCTACTGCTGCAACAACCGCGCCCGGAGACCGAGCGCCTTTCCCATTTCGCTGCAGAGGCGATGGACTACGAAGCATCGTTGAGCCATAACGAGCGCGCTTATGCAGCACTTCTGCGCGCCGAAATCGCCTCCGGCGCTGGCTGGCGCCATGCGACTGACGCATGGAATGATTTCGTTGCCCGTGCAGAGACGCTCTCCGAACCGGTTGTGCGCCGTTTTGCGGCGATTCATCGCTCACTCTTCGAGTCCGCCGCACCCCATGCCCCATTTGCGGCGCGCGTCATCGCCGCTTTCCGCCAATCCGCTTCGACGCGCTGGCGGATTGCTGCGCTTGGCGGGTTCGAGTGCCTGGTCGATGGAAAATCGGTTGAACTCTCACAATTGCACCGGGCGCTCCTGATCCGGCTTCTCGACGCGGGCCCGCAAGGACTGGCGGTTGAGCGGCTCTGGGAGGCGATATGGGGCGACGATGACGTATCGATGCCCGCGTTGCATCAGGCGCTGCGCCGGTTGCGTCTGCAAACCGGGCTGGCCGCCTCGGCGCGCGAAGGCGCAGTGGCCATTCGCAGTGGATGGGAAGCGATCGAGTACGATGTCCAGGAACTAGAACGCCTGCTCGAAACGCCGACCCATCCCGACTTCATTCAGCGCGCTATGGCGCTCTACCGCGGCGAGTTTCTTCCCGGAGCGCCATTGAGCGCCAGTCTGTGGGTTGAGGCGCGCCGGGCGCACCTCCAGCAACGGTACCTGGATGCGGTTGAACAGTATGCACAATTCATCGAGCGCGACGCGCCGCAACAGGCGATGTTCTATTACCAGCATGTGCTCCAGATCGATGGGTGCCGCGAGCATACCGCTGCGCAACTGATGCGCCTGGCAGCGCGGTATGGCAATCGCACGCTGGTCACCGCCACCTTTGAACACCTCAAAGGCGCGTTGCGGGCGCTTGGCGCTTCGCCCGAACCGGGGACGGCGGCATTGTATCAGCAACTGTCTTAATGCATGGCAAACTGATGGCGGTGTAAGCGCGCATAGAACCCGCCGCACAGAAGCAATGTTTCGTGATCGCCGTCTTCGACAATCTTTCCCTGATGCATGACAATAATCCGATCCGCGTTGCGGATCGTTGAGAGGCGATGCGCAATCACCACACTGGTGCGGGTGCGCAGGATGCGTTCCAGCGCTTCCTGGATCAGGAGTTCGGTGGCGCTGTCGATACTCGACGTTGCTTCATCGAGCGCCAGTACGCCTTCGGGACTGAGCGCCAGCGCGCGCGCCAGCGCCAGCAGTTGCCGCTGCCCGACCGAGAGATTGGCGCCGCCAGGCAACACCTCAAACTCGTAACCGCCGGGAAGCCGTTCGATGAACGGCGCAGCATTTGCCAGTTCGGCGGCGCGGCGCACCTCGGCGTCGCTAATATCGTCGCGAAACAGGCGAATATTGTGGGCAATCGTCCCTGAGAGGCAGATCGGATCCTGGGGCACCACAGCCACGACGCGCCGGAGCGCACTGAGGTCCATCTGGCGAATATCGACCCCATCGAGCAGAACCTGCCCCTGCTGCGGATCGTAGAACCGCGCCAGCAACGCAACCAGGCTCGATTTCCCTGCGCCCGTCGCGCCGACAATCGCCACATTCTGCCCGGCCGGGATTGAAAGGGAAACATCACGCAGCACCGGCTCCTCCGGCACATACGCGAAACTCACATGGCGCAGCTCGAGAGCGCCGCGCACCCGCGGCAGGGTCACCGGAACCGGCGGAGCAACGACGGCTGGCGTCGTCTGCAACATGGCATAGATGCGTTCCGCAGCGCCCAACGCAATCTGGACGGTATTGTATTGCTCGCCCAACCGCAGGATCGGCTGAAATGCTCGCTCGGTATACTGCACGAAGGCAACCAGCATGCCCAGCGTTGCCCATCCTGCCAGCACGCCCTGCCCGCCGCCATACAACACAAGCGCCAGACCGACCGACGACAGGATTTCCTGCGACGCCAGAAAGAGCGCACTCTGACGACGCAATCCCAGCAATGCACGGCGATACGCCATGTTATATCCATCGAACTCTTCTGCGCTCGCCCGTTGCGCGCCAAACAACTGAATCACGGTCATCCCGGCGATACGTTCGCTTAAGAAGGCGCTGGCGCGCGCCAGCGCCGTGCGCTCTCCGGTTGAGGAGCGTCGAATGCGCTGCCGGAAGAAGCGCGTCACCAGCGCCAATACCGGCAGCACCGCCAGTGACAGCAGCGCCAGACGCCAGTTCACCACAAGCATCACTCCCACGATCACCAGCAACGTGACGCTTTCAACCAGGATCGTCACCACACTGCTCGACAGCAGCGCATTGATGGTATCCACATCGCTGGTCAGGCGCGTGACCAGATCCCCTGTCGGCGTGCGCCCGAAGAACCCCTGATCCTGGCGCGTGATATGCTCGAACAGCCGCATGCGCAGATCAGCCAGTGCGCGCTGACCTGCCATTTGCAACAATACCGTGTAGACATACTGCAACGCAAACAGAGCCAGCGCCACAGCGCCGTAGAGCGCCGCAATGCTCCACAGACCATTGGCATCGCCGCGCGCGATCGGTCCGTCAATCGCCTGCTGCATCAACGCTGGCGGAACCGCATTCAACGCCGCAGTCATCAGGAGAATCACCAATGCCAGCGCCAGGATTCGCCAGTGCGGCGCCATCGTACTGGCGAGCAACGCAACCAGCGCGGCATCCTGTCCACGCACGGTCGCGGGCCGCGCTGCGGAAGAACCGTTGGTCATTCGTTCGTCTCCTCAGCCTCTTCAGCCTGGCGCAACTCACGACGATACATGGCCGCATACCGGCCATTGAGCGCCAGCAGCGATTGATGATCGCCCTGTTCAACAATGCAGCCATCGTGCATCACGATGATCTGATCAGCATCGCGCACAGCCGCCATGCGCTGACTGACGATCAGCACGGTGCGACCCTCGCGCGCTGCGGCAAGTTCGCGCATAATCTCAGCAGCCGTTTGGGTATCGACACTCGAGAGCGTGTCGTCGAGCAGCAGGATCGCCGGGTCGCGCACCAGCGCACGCGCAATGGCAGTGCGTTGCTTTTGCCCGCCGGAAAGGGTCGCGCCGCGCTCCCCAACAATCGTCGCCAGACCCTGCGGCAACTGCGCCAGATCGTTTGTCAGGCGCGCAGCGGATGCGGCGCGATGCACCAGCGCATCGGGCGCATGGCTCAACCCAAGGGTGATATTATCGCGCACCGACATGCTGAAGAGCAACGGTTCCTGCGGCACATACACCACGTATCGACGCAACGTTTCCAGCCGGATGCGACGAATATCGACCCCGCCTATCGTGATGCGCCCTTCATCGGGGTCGCGCACCCGCCCGACGAGGCTCAGCAGAGTGCTCTTGCCGGCGCCGGTCGCACCGACGATGCCGATGGTCACGCCTGCCGGAATCCGCAGGTTGATGCCGCGCACGATCCAGGGACCATCACCAGACGCACGCATACCCACGCCCTCGAAGCAGAGGTCGCCGGAAGGCATGGACGCCATGGCATCAGGAGAGTCAACGATGCGCGGATGGCGGCGCAGGACTTCGCCAATTCGCCCAGCGGCAGCGCTCCCCTGTTGCAGGCGTTCATATGCCTGGCTGAGTTGTTGCGCCGCCGCGCTGAGCAACCCCAGATAGACGATAAACTGCACATACTGACCGACTGAAATTGTTCCGCTAATCACCAGGGCGCCGCCAATGCCAAGCACGAGCGCCGCCGCCAGACGCACCACCAGACCAGGGAGCGGCGCAATTGCGGCTGAGCGCAGCGCAAAATCGAGATTGCTCCGCACATAATCATCATTCCTGCGTTGAAACGTTGCTGCCATTGGACGTTCCTGCGCATATGCCGCCAGCATACGCATGGCGCTCAGATGCTCCTGAGCAAACGCCGAAAGATGCGCCATCCGCTGCTGCACTTTGTCGAAAGCGCGCTCCAGCACGCGCCCCAGAACAACCTGCGCCCCAAGACTGGCGAAGAGCAGCGCAACAACCAGAATCGCCAGCAGCGGGCTGGTCAACGCCATCAGCCCTGTTCCGATCACCAGCAAAAACAGGGCGTGCATCGACATTTGAAAGCCTGCGCTGTAGAAGCGCCAGATGTAAATGAAGTCGTTCGAGGCGCGCGAGAGCAACTCACCAACACCGTAGCTGTGCACCGTCGCCTGATCGAACAACAATACCCGATCGAACAAATCCCGGCTCATGCGATAGCTGACCCCCACTGCAATCTGACCGGTCAGCATGCGGAGCAGATACCTGAACACGGCAAGAGTCGTCGCCAGCGCGACGAGTCCGGCGGCATACAACACCAGCCGATCAGCGCGAACACCAGCCAACACCTCGTCAATCGCGCGCCCAAGCAACGCCGGGCTCAACGCACTGGCGGCTGCGCTGATCAGGGCATAGATTGTTCCCACAATCAGATGCCCGCGGTATGGCGTCATGTACGGGAGAAGAAAGCGGAGTCCAGAGCGTCTCATTGGTACAGATCCCTGGTGGTACGACATCCCTGCGTAACCTTCAAGCGTCACACAAGTTTACACAATATTAACCCAATGAGTCAATGAACAGTCAATGACGAGTCAATCCGGCAGACTATTTTTATACCAGTTCCAGCGCGCGATCCAGTACTGATTGTCATCACTGCCTGATTGTAAGGAGGAGTCACACCATGCGGTCGAAGATCCTGCGGGCGCTTGCGGCAGCTCTCCTGGTTGGCACGATTGCAGCGGCAGCTATGGCGCCGCTCGCGCCGCCTCCCATCCGTGGACCGTCAACAACCATTGCGAACTGGTAATCGTGACTCTGTTCGCTGTCTATCTAGTCTGCGCGCTCGTTGGAGCGATCATAGCGCTCTGGCGAGCGCCTGCCTGGCCGCGCTACAACCTGCTCCTGGCAATTGCCGCCGTGCCGCAGATCGGTCATGTTCTCGGCATACACATCCGTGAGATGTTTGTTGTGTCGGTCGTGGCAATGATCCTGTGGTGCATCTGTAACTACCGGATCGCTGGCGTCCCTGTGGTCGCTGGCGGCGCAGCGCTTAACATGCTGGCGATGGCCTGGCACGGCGGCGCGATGCCAGTGCAAGCCAGCGTTCTGGCAGATCTGGGATATCATTTCGAGGCTGGCGCTCTGCTGTCCGGCTCGAAGGACATTGTCGTTCACCAATCGCCTCTCTGGCTTCTCTCCGATTGGTTGCCGATCTCAACGGAGTTCCTGACGCTCATTATCAGTCCTGGAGACATCCTGATCGCTGGCGGCGTCCTGGTCTGGCTATTGTTCAGTCGCACACCCGAGTCGGAAAGGGACCATGCTATGCTTGCATTCCGCACCCCAGCTGCATCTTCTGAGAAGCGTCCTCGTCTGGTTCCGGGGCATAGCGCGCGGCCGGCGCTGACCCGGCTGGCGCTTCTCGCTGCCGCCGATCCTGCACTGGCGGAGCGTCTGCTCCGCGATCCATTCGATGCAGCCGATGCCCATCCGCATTACCATATCGCGCTCGATGCCCATGATCGCGCCACGCTGGCCGCCATCCGCGCACGGGCGCGAACCGTCGGCGAATTCCTGGGTGAACTTGCCGCTGAGGTTGACGGGACGTAGTGCTGTTATGACTCGACCATCGAACGCGCACCTCCACGCCCCAGCTGGGAGGGAGGCGTCGGTAATCACTGCAGGCATGAGCTTCCGCTGCATCATCACAGAAGACGCATTGCTATGAAGAGCGGAGTCGAATCTCAACCCCTCGCATCGTCGCCTGCTGACACTTTGACTATCGTGCGCCAGATTGCCGATGCATCCGATACCGCAGGTCTCGCCGAAGCCCTCCATGACGCTCTCCTTCAGCTCCTCCCCAACGTACGTGTCGACCTCTTCGTCATCGAGGAGTCGGCAGAGCGCCTTCTGCTCACATGCGGCAAACAGGACCTGCCGGCGCCGCCTGTCATTCGCTGCGTTTCGCCATTCATCGCCTGGTTGAAGCAGCACGGCTACCAGGCGGATATGGTGCCGCTCACGGTCGCCAATCAACTGCAAGGGCGGATGATTGTGTCGCAGCGCACCACCGGAACCAGGCGACACGACCTCATGCTGGTCGATCAGATCGCACCGGTCGTGAGCCTCTGGATCATTGCCCACCGTCGCCAGATCATGCTCGACGCGCACACGGAACAATTGCGCACGACGCAAGAGCGATTACGCCAGATCGAGGAACTGCGGCTGCGCGCCACCCTGGCTGCTGGCGCTGCGCACGACATTGGCAACCTCTTCGCATCAGTGCTGGGGCATGCGCAGTTGATGCAACAAACGGCGCCACCGCATCTCCAGGACGATCTCAAAATCATCGAGCAGGCTGCCAGAGATGGGCATTATCTCTTACGGCGTCTGCTCACCATTCGCAGCACCACTCCTCCATCGGAAGCGACGACAGCGCCCGTGCTGCTGCCTGCGCTGGTTCACGACGCATTGCGATTGACCCAGCCATTTTGGGGAACTCGTCGTTCTGTAACCGTCAACATCGCGCTGGCGCCCGTTCCGCCAGTGCGTGGACATCCGGTCGATTTGCGGGAAGTATTGATCAATCTCATCCTGA
This sequence comes from Roseiflexus sp., assembly GCA_034436075.1. GTDB lineage: Bacteria > Chloroflexota > Chloroflexia > Chloroflexales > Roseiflexaceae > Roseiflexus. Next base: position 4,516 of record DAOTWI010000951.1, on the reverse strand, counting down.
ATGGCGTATCAGCCATGCCGGAGGGCGGCACGCTCACCGTGCGCACCTACAGCACCGGCGAACGCGCCGTCGTCGAGATCAGCGACACTGGCATTGGGATCGCACCCGCGCATCAGAGCGCCATCTTCCAACCCTTCGTCACCAACCGTGACACGGGAAGCGGTCTGGGATTGAGCATCAGTCGAGCCATCGTCGAAAGTTATGGCGGCGTCATTAGTGTTGCGAGCGCACCTGGACGGGGCGCAACCTTCAGCATCAGCCTACCCCTGGCGCACACCGACGGCGCGGCGCCCGAACCGACTGAAATGCGTTTTGCCGCATCGTAGCGTAACGTTAGCGATGGCGGAAGATCAGCATCCCTCCAGCGACGATCATCAGCAGAGGAAAGATGACATCGGCATCGATGCCGAACTGTTCAGCCAGAAAGATCAGCCCCAGCCCGATCAAAATAATGCCTGCCCAATTCAGGCGGCGACGGGGCGCCGGCGTGGAGGCGCTCATTGACGACATAGCAGGGTCCAGGCGCAGGTTGATCGTCTGCCCTGTGTTGGGCGGCTCAGACGATGCATCGGCAAATGGCGGCTCAGCATACCCGGATTGCCGGGCATACTGGGCGTGATATGCCTGACGACTGAACACCGCGCTCTGATCGTCCATCTGTTGCCCGGCGCCAGAGAAGGCGGAGGCGCCAGGCGGCGCCTTCGGCATAATGATCCACAGGATTGGATAGAGCAGAAACCCAATGCCGCTGGTCAGGGTGACGAGCACGAAGATCAGGCGAACAATCACCGGGTCAATCTGAAAATATTCGCCAAGGCCGCCGCATACGCCAGCAATGACCGCATCACGACGACTACGCACCAGACGAGACTTCATGACGCTCTCAAACCTTTCAGGGGTCGCCATGCGACCAGAACGCTTTGTTTCTGGCAATGAGACGCAAAAGATTAATACATTGTTGCAGGGCTGAGCACTCAGAATGTGATGCGACGCCGGCGCAATGCGATGCTCTGAAGTAATCCGATCGCTGCCAGGGTTGTCATGGTGAAACTGCCGCCATAGGAGACAAACGGCAAGGGGATGCCAGTGATCGGCATGATGCTCATATTCATGCCGACATTGACGAGAACGTGGCACAAGAGCATCGCTGCAATGCCGACTGCAATCAGGCGCCCGAATGGGTCGCGCGCTACCTGGGAGATTGCCAGCATCTGCCAGATCGCCACTCCCAGAAAGACGAGCAGCAACGCGGCGCCGATAAACCCCAACTCTTCGCCGGTAATGGCAAAGATGAAGTCGGAGTACTGCACCGGTAAGTAGTTGCCCTGGCTCAACAACCCATGCGTCCATCCGCGCCCGGTCAGACCGCCAGACCCGATCGCGGTCAGCGACTGCATGATGTTCCAGGCGCCCTGTTTCAGCTCCGGGTCGTACTTCAACGGATCGATGAAGATCAGCAGACGATCACGCTGATAGGGATGAAGAATGTGCATCCAGGCGTAGACCGCGGCAGGGATGGCAGCGGTAAACACCACGGCGAATTGCTGCCAGCGCACGCCAGCCGCCAGCGCCATCGCCAACCAGATGGCGCCAAAGACCATTGCCGTGCCAAAATCGGGTTGCAGAAAGACCAGCACCGTGGGAATGCCGACCAGGAGCAGGCTGATGATGACAACGCGCCATGCGTATGGCTGGCGTTCATTCCGTGACCAGTATGCTGCCAGCGCAAGGATAACCAGCAGTTTCGCCGGCTCTGAAGGCTGAAATGTCCGAATGCCAAGGTCGATCCAGCTTTGCGCGCCGGAACTGACCTGACCGATCACCAGCACCAGCCCTAGAAGCGCCACAGCGCCGAGATAGAACGGCACAATCCAGGTTTCGAAGACGTGGTAGTCGAGCGCCGTCAACAACGCCATCGCGGCGCACCCGACCAGGAGATTGACCAGGTGCCGCGAAAAATATCCCTGGGTCAGCGGATCGCGCAGGGTGGCGCTATACACCATGGCAGCGCCAAAGCCCAGCAGGATGACGACGCAGAGCAGCAGCGGAAAATTGTAATCGCGCCAGGTTTTGACCATATGCCTCTGCGGTATTTGTCTTCTTTTGCGGTACGGTGCGGCGGCAAAGCCGCCGCACCGTACCGCCCTGGTTCAGGAGCGCCACGCCGCAGGCTTTGGCGGAGCCCAAAAACGCGCCACTGCGTAAGTTCTGCCATTATACCAGTGATGCGGGCGCCTGATGATCGGCGCGGGCTGTGACAGGATCAGCCCACGCGCACGCATAGCGTTTCAAGCCCAGTGAGAACGACTATCGTATTCATCGTGTGATGAGCGGAATCCAGAGATACGGTCTGCCGCGGAAGACGTTGAGGGTGGCGGTATTGTTTGCTGGCACAGGATCACGTTGTGGTGATGACACGGTTGCAGTCGCGGTACTCACGCCGCCAGGCGATGGAACCCTCAGCGAAATGGTGATCGCTGGAGCGACGCCGCTGGCTGCAAGAGCGCCGCGACTGCAAGTGACAGCGCCAGCAACAACGCAATCCCATCCTATCCCGCCGGTTTGCAGATTCGTCGCCCCTGGCGGCGGCGTGAATTGAACCTGCACGCTTCCCACGGCGCCAGGACCGGCGTTCAGCGCGACGATCGAATACGTCAGCACACCGCCGGGTTCAACCGGGTTTGGTTGTGCAGTCAGAATCACCAAGAGGTCGGCATCCCCCAGAACAGGCGCCTCATACGCGCCCATATCACAGACTGCCAGACCATTGCCATTACCGTCAATTGGGCGCGCCACGCCGCGCTGATCGGTTACGGCGCACGAACTCCCAACCGCCGGATCGCCCGCATCGATAGCCGGGCTGCCGCTCAACAACGCCACGGTCGGCGTCGGTCCTCCATTATTGAGCAGAACGCCCGGTTGGGCGCTGACGCCAATGATATTGCCGCTCAGCGCGCCAACAATCGTGCAGCCGGCATCACGATGGATCAGATTATACCCCTGGGATTCGAGGATATTGAAACAATCGGGATTGACCCGCCCCGGCGTGGGGCTAAGGTCGGCATTGTCAGAAATGATGGTATTGCGCAGACTCAGTTGATTGATCACCTGCGCATCGACGCGCACCGAGACGCCGCCGCCCTCGCCGATGTCGTTGCGGTCATCGTCGGCGGTGTTCCGCACAATGGTCACATTATTGAGCGTCGCCGAGCTTTTGGCGGGGTTGATAATCTCCTGACTGAGCGACACGCTGATGCCGCCGCCGCTGTTCCCTGCACTGTTGCCGGTGATCGTCACATTCGTCAGCGATGCACTGCCGCCGTTGAACACGCTCAACGCTCCGCCAAGGCTTGCCGCCCGATTGCCGGTGAACGTCACCCGCTCAATGATTGCGCTGGCGCTGGCGGGGTTGACTTCATCGCCAAGCACCTCGATGCCGCCGCCGCGCCCCGCCCGCCCGTCGCGCACCACACTATCACGCAGCGTCAGGCTCGTTCCCGGCTCCACCAGAATGACGCCGCCGCTGCCGGGAACATCGCCGTTGCCGCGCAGGGTCACGCCGGTGATCGTCACCGCCGCTGCGGCAAGGAGGTGAAAGACACGATCACCGCCAGCGGCAATAATGGTCGTCGTAGCGGCGCTAGCGCCAATCAGCGTCAGGTTGTCCCGAATGTCGAGGTCGCCGTCGGCATTCTCATTTTCCAGCGTTGTGGTGATCGTCAGCGTATAGGTTCCAGCCGGAAGAATGATCGTATCGGCGCCGGGATTGGCATTGGCAGCGCTGATCGCTTCACGCAGCGAACAATCGGCGCCGCACACGCCATCGGCAGTATCGGACGTCTTGGTAACCGTGAACGTTTGCGGCGCCGCTGTCGCTGGCTCAGGCGCGAACGACGCTGCGAACATCAGCAAGATCAGCAGAGCGACAAAGCAACGCATATGAGACAATGAGCGCATTGTGAACCTCGTGCAACCAGAATCAGCGGCTTTATCGGATTGTACTACGGATGCGATGGCGGTTCCATAGTACAACAGGTTGCCTCAGGCTTATGCGTTCTCTGCATATTCTTGACAATTCACCCCAATTGGCGCTCCTGCATATGGCGGAAGCCGGGGGAACGAGCGGTTGTTCGTCAAGGAGCGCCAACCAACCGTGCTCGCTGATATGCAGCAGGTCGTTCAGCCGTTCACGGCGGAAGCGTCAGGCAGGCGGAGAACGTTGCATCGGGTCAAAGATGGGACGCTGGGCAAGGACGCCAGCCAGACCCATGGGAGACACGGCGCGGATATATTGGCGATGCTGCACACTACGGTCATCAGTCTGCTGCGTCGGGCGGGGATTTGGACGATCGCAGCACGACCACGCCACAATAGCCAGCGCCCGCACGTCGCGCTCGCGCTGCCCGACATCACCATTGAGGAGAACGCCTAAGCCCTACAGGTTGCCTTCGCGCCGTTCTCCCTTTAGCGGAGCAGGCGTTTTTCTCACCGGCTCATGGCGCGCACCGGGCGCGTG
>DAOTWI010000950.1:0-1682 GCA_034436075.1 Roseiflexus sp. | reverse complement strand
CGGTTGACGCCAGCGGTCACACACTCCCGGCTGCGCGCGCCCTGGTCTACCAGCAGGTCATTGCCGCACTCTGGGGCGCCGATGATCCCCCGCCAACGGTGCTGGCGCCGCTCGCGCTGGCATGCCAGCGCGCCGCATACGATGATGGGCGCTCAGGCGCTTTGATGCGCCCGGATGTCGAACGAATGATCCGTGAAGACGCGCCCGATGTTGATGATAGCCAGATTGCGGCGATCATCGAGCGCGCCCTCGAAACCGGTCTACTCGACATCGCGGCGAGCGAGTCGCTCCAACCGGCGTACCAGATGCCGCAAACGGGATTGCGGGCGTTCCTGGCGGCGCATGCTCTGGCGAACGCGACCGATTTCGATGCGATGATGGCGCGCTATGCCGCTGATCCTGCCTGGCGCGAGACGCTCACGCTGGCGGTCTGGCAACGTGTCAACGCCGCTCCAGTGGATGGTACGATGGGTCAGGTCTCAGACCTGACCTTCCTGTGGCGCATGCTTGGACGATCAGAAAACGACCGGCAGCACAGAGACGAGCGTTCGGTGAAGCGAAAATCATCACGGCGCACGCCAAAATCCGCTCCTGCCCTGCAGCACGGCGCTGGCGCGCCCGCCATCGCTCCAGAACATGCGACGCTGCTGGCTGCCTTCTGCCTGGAAGCGATCAATGCGCAACGCTACCCGGATATCCTGCGCGATGTGCAGCAGCGCCTGCTCGCCATGGTCGCCGATCCTGCGGTTGCAGTGGAAGATCGGGTGCTTGCCGGGTTAATGCTCGGGCGCCTGGGCGATCCACGCTTTGACCAGTTGCTGCCGCCACTGGCGCCAATCGACGCCGGGGTCTTTGTGTATGGCACGAATGATGCACCCTACAGCGAGGAAGGACCGGCGCAGCGCATCGATCTGCCCGCCTATCAGATCGGCGTCTATCCGGTCACGAATGCGGAGTACGCCCGCTTCCTGGCAGCGCGTCCTGCACATCCCAAGCCGCACTACTGGTACGATCCGCGCTTCAACAACCCCTCGCAGCCGGTCGTTGGCGTGACCTGGCACGATGCCGTGGCATACGCCGCATGGCTAACCCGCGCCCTGGCTGCTGAAGGGCGTCTCCCCGCCGGTATGGTGGTGCGCCTGCCGCTCGAAACCGAATGGGAAAAAGCCGCCACGTGGGGTCTTCGTGCGCGCGCCAAACGCCGTTTCCCCTGGGGTGATCAGTGGGTTGCTGGGGCGGCGAATGTCGCCGAAACCCGCGCCGGCGCCGACGGGAAGTCGCGCTGGGCGACGACGCCGGTGGGGTGCTTCCCTGGCGGCGTCAGTCCCTATGGGGTCTACGATCTGATCGGGAACGTCTGGGAATGGACGGCGAGCAGCATTGAGTCCGCGTCTGGACGCAGCTCTGCGGCAGGGCAGCGAACTGCTTTCTCGCGCCTTTACGGAGAGTCATCAGGGACGCCATTGCCAGAGCAACGCCGCCACTATATTCTGCGCGGATCATCGTTCAATTCAACCACTGCCCACGCGCGCTCCACCTACCGCGGCAGCCATCTCCCGCCGGATTACTGGCGCTACAATATCGGCTTCCGCATCGTCATTGCGCGTCCCATCGCGGGGGAGTAGGGAGTGGGGAGTAGGGAGCAGGGTGTGGGGAGTGTGGCAGTAGGGAGGGGGCGGCGG
>DAOTWI010000949.1:0-2767 GCA_034436075.1 Roseiflexus sp. | reverse complement strand
GACGTGTGGGGCGCCACGCCCGATGCCCTCGACCGGATGCAGGAGATGCGGCGGCGCTGGGGCGCAGGCGGGTTGCTCAATCCGGGTGCGTTCATTGTATGATCGGAGCGGGAAAGTCAGAGCATTTCCAACAAAGTTGACGCGAGGACGCAAAGGCGCAAAGCAGCGCAATCAATACGCCCGTGCGTCAGCTCCTCGGCGAAATTCTTCAGGGGCTGTGAGAAAAGTCACAGACAGGATCATTCACCACGGCGTATACTCCTCGCAAAGGTAAAGATGGGCAATGGCATCGCCCACGCAGCGAGGAGGCTGTCTATGCGCCTGTGGAAACACCTTGTCTTTGGCGCTCTGTTGGGGCTGGTTGTTCTGGTCGCCTGTGCGCGTCAGGCGGAGGTATCGCCAACCGCAACCGCACCAGCCCCGCAGGCGGCGCCAGTGGCCGCTGCAACCGCGCCCCCGGGCGATCTTGCGCTGGCGGCGTTCAAGAAAGGCGGTTGTGGCGCATGTCACGTCATTCCTGGCGTTCCCAAAGCTAGAGGAACCATCGGACCAGACCTCACGAACATCGCACAGATCGCTGCCCGGACAATGCAAAGCAGCGCCTACACCGGCAAAGCCACAACGGTTGAAGCGTACCTCCGTGAAGCGATCCTCGAACCGGATGTCTTCGTCGCCCCTGATTGCAACGGTAGCCCGTGCCAGAAAGGGGTCATGCCGCCATCATTGGGGCAGGGTTTGTCTGAAGCGGAACTGGCAGCGGTCATCGCCTACCTGAAAGAACCTCCAGGCGAAGCGGAAGCCGTTGTTGCGGAAGAGCCGACTGTTCCAACCGAAGCCGCGCCGACCCTGAGCGACGACGAGTTCGCCTGGGCGAAACTCGTCTATTTCGAGCGCTGTGCTGGCTGCCACGGCACCCTGCGCAAAGGCGCGACTGGTCCGGCGCTGACGCCTGATCGAACCATTCCGCTTGGCACAGTCGGGTTGTCGACGATCATCTACAACGGCACATCGCGCGGCATGCCCGATTGGGGCAAACAGGGCTTCTTTACCCAGGAACAGATCGATGTGCTGGCGCGATTCCTGCAGCGCGAGCCGCCTGCGCCGCCGGAATTGCCGCTGGCACGGATGAAGGAGTCGTGGAAGGTGTATGTGGCGCCCGATCAGCGACCAACCACGCCACAGACGAAGCGCGCCTGGCAGAACTATTTCGTGGTCACGCTGCGCGACGCCGGGCAGGTGGCGGTCATCGACGGCGATACGTATGAAGTGGTGAGCAAGGTGGATAGCGGCTACGCCGTGCATATCACCCGCATGTCGGCGACCGGACGCTATGCGTATGTCATCGGGCGCGACGGGAAACTGGCGATGATCGACCTGTGGACGGAAACGCCAACGAAAGTCGCCGAGGTGCAGGTCTGCTACGACGCACGTTCGGTCGAAGTCAGCAAGTACAACGGTCCAGCAGGCGATTTTACCGATAAACTGGCAGTGGTTGGCTGTTACTGGCCCCCCCACTTTGTCATCCTCGACGGCCAGACGCTGGAACCGCTCCATATCGTCAGCACCCGCGGCTACACCATCGATACGATGGAATACCATCCAGAACCGCGTGTCGCCAGCATTGTCGCCTCGCATTTCAAGCCAGAGTGGATCATTAATGTGAAGGAGATCGGGCAGATCTGGCTGGTGAACTACGCCGATCCGCAGGCGCCGCAGATCAAGATGCTGCCGGCGGCGCGCTTCCTCCACGACGGCGGCTGGGATGCAACCCATCGCTACTTCCTGGTGGCAGCCAATCAGTCGAACAAGGTTGCGGTGGTCGATGCCCAGGAGGGGCGGATGGTTGCGCTGGTGGATACGCCAAAAATCCCGCACCCCGGTCGCGGCGCCAACTGGGTCGATCCTGAGTTTGGTCCAGTCTGGAGTTCAGGGCACCTGGGCGATCCGGCAGTTGTTTCGATTGGCACGGACCCTGAAGGACACCCGGACGCTGCCTGGAAGGCGGTGCGCGTTACGCCGCTGCCCGGCGCCGGAAGCCTGTTCATCAAGACGCATCCGAAGAGTAAGTGGATCTGGGTTGATATGACGCTCAACTCCGACCCGGCGCTGGCGCGGACAATCTGCGTCATTGCAAAGGAGAACCCGACAAAGCCGCACACGTGCTGGGAAGCCAGTTCCTACGGGCGCGCGGTGCACTTCGAGTACAACGCAGCCGGGACGGAGGTATGGGTGAGCATCTGGGGCGATGCGAGCAAACCGGGCGAAACGGGCGAAATCGTGGTCTACGATGATGCGACCTTGACCGAAAAGGCGCGCATTCCCAATCTGGTGACGCCGACCGGCAAGTTCAACGTCTACAACACGGTGCACGATATTTACTGATGGGGCGAGAGAGATGTACGGGCATGCCGCTGCCAGCGGCGGTGGCATGCCTGTTCATGTTTCAACCAGAAGATGGGGCCGTGGTCGTTTCGCGGATAGTCGGTGTGGCGTGTTCCCTTTTGCTGCTGAACTGGAGGATCTGGAGCAGGAATATGCCTGAAGCGATCAGCAATATGTCGCCGTTGCTGTATCTGGACTGACTACCGGCAGCAGGCGTTGGCTTCGGCAGGCTCAGCCAACGCCTGTCGCGCATCCGTCAGCCGTTCACAGCTGCGGGCTGATGGACTTTGAGCAGCCCGGCGGCTGATGGAGTTTGAAAAATTATTCCGCTATCCGTTCGTCCGCCCGGCGGCTGAAGCCGCGGGCTCCTGCTGCAAAGCCCGCC
>DAOTWI010000948.1:0-5395 GCA_034436075.1 Roseiflexus sp. | reverse complement strand
CGATGGCGGCGACGGACCGACCGGCGCAGCTGGCGCCGTGGTCAGTGATACGACGCTCCAACGCGCTGCGGCGCTGGGACTCGACGCAACTGCGGCGCTGGCGCGCAACGACAGTTACCCCTTCTTCGCCGCGCTGGACGACCTTCTGCGACCGGGTCCCACCCAGACGAATGTCAATGATCTGGCGCTTGTCATAGTGGTGTAGGCGCCCGTGCCGTTGCGGGCGGGCTTCGACAGGCTCAGCCCACGGTCATCTCTGGCGTGCAGGCGTGGGCTGAGGGGTCCAGGCATGATGTGTCAGGAAACGACGCTCCGACTGCTAGCGATTGAAATCGCTCCTGGCGGGCCTGCGGCTGACCGCCCGCCTGCGCGGACAGGAACGGCAGCATCCACGTAGGTGGACGCTCGGCGGAACGCCTCCCCCCAACTCCCGCTTGCGGGGGGGGTTGGGGGGCAGGGGGGCTTGCCGCCTGACAATTCATGCCTGCACCCTGGGTTGAGCCTGTTCCCACGCCGAACACGCAACGCCTTGGGTGCGGTTCAGGTGTTGTGGGAACCGCTCTGGCTCCGCGCGACGTTCCGCCATGCAGACGTGATCGCCTGCCAGTGATCGTCGTTCATCAGCCTGACTGGAGTAATCCAGGCGTGCGGCAGATTGCCCTCCTGCCCGGCGTCTATAGCGCGTTGCAGATCTGCGGCGCTCACCACAGCGCCGCGATCCGCCCACAACCCGTATGAGATGATGATCCGGTTGGCGCCGTACCGCTGCACATATTGCGCAATATCGCGGGTGTACTCCGGCGATGTTCCATTCAAGCCGAAATAATTCCAGAGCACCAGCCGATCGGCGTGCTGCAAAAGCAGCGCATAATCGTGCCCGCTGCGCCGCCCTTCGTTCTGTGGCGCCTCCCGGTCAATGCGCACGTCGACGAAGAGCTGCTTCCCGTGCCTATGCGCAACATGCGCCGCGCGTTCAACGAATTGGGCAAGCATCGCCGAACGCCACGCACTGATCGTCGGATGATCGATGTTGATCGACCCTCGCGCAGTGCGGGGCCAGTCGCGCCGCCCGCTGTACTCCCGGTACAGCGCCAGATCGTCGGCGCCATACCCTTCCTGATAGTAGAACAACTCGGTCAGGGTTATTGAATCGACCTCATAGTGACGGGCAATATAGTCGATCATGGCAATCAGTTCGTTACCGAAGGGTCCATTGACAAGCGCGTGTGCGCTTGCCTGATAGGGAATGGGGCGAGCGGCGGCGTCCAGCGCGCGCTGTGACGGTCGCGCTTGCAGATAACGTGGCGCAAAGACATCGACAATCGCCGAAACGTGCGCCCAACGACCAAAGCGTTGGGTCGCATCCGCCAGCAGGTCGCGTTCGCGCTCACGCACCCCGGCGGACCAGCGTTCTTCGCGTCCGCTCCAGCGAAAACCGGTCCAATCGAGGCGACCGGCGCTGAGACCGACCATATTCACGCCAGCATCCTGCATCCGCTGTTCGAGCCGGTCGAGATAGTCCGGCGATCGCGCCAGGTCGGAGAGGTCGAGGCTGATCGCGCGAACCGGCGATGTCGTTGTGTCAGGCGCAGAGACCGTGTCTGGCAATGGCTCAATGGCATCGGGACATGCCCGCGCCGCTGGCGCCCAGGGTGAGAACAACAACATCATCAGCACCAGTCCAAGCAAAGCAGATCTCATATTCTGTCCCTATAGCGTCGAACGGTCTCCACAACCGTGCGCAACGCATTGCTCATATGCGATAAACCGCTCAGCGCCAGACTCCAGGTATACATGATCCAGGTTTCCAGTTTTGTTGCCTGGAGCGCCATCGTTTGAGCGACCGGCAACGGTTCGAGACGTTGTGTGATCCTGCTGCCTGTTGTCGCAGTGATTGGTCTGCCGAGTCCGACGCGATCGAGTTTGTTCCAGCGCTGCTCGGCGCGCCGCAATTCCAGGTAGATGGCGCGCGCCATCGCAAGGCTGAGCAGAAAGGAGTACAGCACCCAGAAGATGACTGCGTACAGATAGCGGGCGTGATGCCAGGCGCGGTCCAATACGAGCGCAAACAGTGCGATGGCGAAGGTCTGGAACAACCCGACCCAGACAAGCATGCCGAGAGGCGTCCATCCAACCGGCGCGGCGCCAGCCAGCAGAAGGATGATCAGCGATGCCAGCGCGCTCAACTGGAGAATAGGAACCACGACCATATTAAAGAGGTTGAGCGCCAGAAATGGACCAATCGGACCAAAACGTGGATTGCCGATCATATCGCGGTGCAGCCACGCAGTCTGCAAAAAGCCGCGCGCCCAACGCACGCGCTGCTTCCACAAACCGCGTATCGTCGAGGGAACTTCAGCCAGCACCAGCGCATCAGGCGCAAACCGTACATCATAGCCAGCGCGATGCATTCTCCAGGTCAGTTCGAGGTCTTCGCCGAGCAACCCGTGGCGAAACCCGCCGGTTCGGGCAAGCGCGCTGCGACGGAACGCACCGATGTTGCCCGATACAATCGGCAGACATCCGATGAGCGACAACGCCCGGCGCACAAACCCGGTGCCGACATGCGTTTGAATGGCTGCCAGATGCGTCTGCGGACGATCCAGGTTGATCGGCGCGTCGCTGCCGCAAACCGCCCCAACATACGGGCTGTCGAACGCACGCAACATCGCAGGAATGGTGTCTGCCGTAAAGATGCCGTCAGCATCCACGCAGAAGACAAACTCACCGCGCGCATGCGCCAGCCCGGCGTTCAGCGCCGACGCCTTGCCGCCGTTGGGCTTGTCGACAATGATCACGCTTTTCCGGTTGCTGAAACGCTGCATATACGCCAGCGTATCGTCGGTAGAGCCGTCATTGACGAGAATGATCTCTTTATTCGGGTACGGGTTTGTTAGAATGGACTCCACGCAGGCAACGATGACACGTCCTTCGTTGTACGCTGGCACGACAATCGAAACAAGCGGCGTGGCTTCATCCGGTTGCGGCTGCTGGCGCAGGCGCCGCAGTTCGAACGCCAATGCCAGCGGAATGTAGCACAGGTTTAGCAACCCGCTCCACAGAAGCGGAAGGCTCAGGATGACGAACAGCAGACTCAGAATGTCCATTGTGATTCTCTCCCCATCTCCCTGGATCGCCAATCTGCCAGAGCGCCGCATGTCACCGCGAATATCCTTTCGGATCGGGATGCAGGCTGGTCTGCTGGCACTGCGGCAGACCTGTCTCCTCGAGCAGTGCACTCAGGACTTCTGGCGCATACGCGCTATTAGCCCCAAAGCGTGCATTGACCTCCAGCACCACTGGCATGCCATCGTCACGGCGGCGAATGTCGATATCGAGTGCGCCGAAGAGACCCAGTGCATGGGCAGCGGCGCACGCCAGCGCTGCAACATCAGGAGCGTCTTCGTACACGACGCTCACCGCATTGCCGATCATACCCTGCTTGAGCGAAGTCTTACGCAACGGCACAACAATGTCGGGACCGCTGCGACGGATGTACACATTGGGCGCATATTCCGCGCCTGGAATGAACTCTTGCAAAATGCAGCGGTCATCGAGTGTGCAAAGAGCGTCGAATTCGGTCTCTTGATACAGTGTCACGTTGCGCCCGCCGCGCCCAACGCGCGGTTTGGCGAGGCAGGGCCAGCCAATTGTCTGTGCGACGTGATCGGCGCTCTGGATGTGTGACGGCAGCATTGCACGGGGAACAGCAACCCCGCACTCCGAGAGACGCCGCCAGGTCAGCCATTTGTCGTTTGCCAGCAACACTCCTTCGCGCGGCGCCAGCGCCATTGGCGCGGGCCAGTCCGTTTCGCGCACCAGGATTGGCAATTCCTCACTGACCGTTGGGATGACCAGATCGGCATTGCTGTCCGCCGTCAAGGCACGCAGTGTTTCAACGAATGCCGGATCACTGGCGGCTGGCACACGATGCACGATAACTCCTGGTAGATCGATGCGCCGCATATCGGTACCGGCGACCCGATACCCACGTTCGATCAACTGGCGCGCCAGGCTTTGCCCGGCAGGACCGCCAACTCCAGTAACCAGTATCGTTGCCATCACATATCTCCTAATGCGGACGAAAGCGCCCGAACAACCTCAAACCCTTCGGCGTAGCGCGTTTTTGCCTGGCCGCCCCGGAACACGGCAACCCCACGCACCCGTTCCGGGCTGACATACGGCTTGCTACGCTGATCGGCGTGGGTGCGAATACTCTCGATCTTCACATCGAGATACCCATCGACATCGACGAAGAATGTCGGCTGAAAATCGCGCGTCACCGATGGACTTTCGTAACACAGGATGGCGCTGTGGTTGCGCGCAGCGCGAAGCGTCGCTTGATGAACGGCACAATGATCCTGATGCTGATCATGCGCCGAGTGGGTCAGGATGATGTCTGGGTTGTAGGCGCGAATGCGTGCTTCAATGGCGCGAGTAATCTCATTGACCTGTTCCGCTAGCGCAGTGTCGTTGAAATTGAGCACTTCCACCCCATTGACATCAAGGAAGGCGGCGCCGTGGTGCGCTTCGTGCAGACGTGTCGCCGGGTCGCCGCCCGCTTCGCCGCATGTCAGCACCACGGCGTAGACATCGTGACCGGCATCGCGCATCTTCGCCAGCGTCGCACCACAGGCGATTTCCAGGTCGTCGGGGTGTGCGCCGATTGCCAGAATGCGGCGCGGGCGCGGGCTGCGCTCAGCGACCAGTTTGACGCTGACCAGGAACAGCAGAACGATGCTCAACGCCACCAGTGCAGGCGAATGGAGCGCAACATAGATCGGATTCGACAGGGTCTGTGCATTCCCGAGCAATACGCTGTCAATGGCATGGTATGCGTGAATCAGCGCCACGGCGCTGCTCACGATAAGAATCGCCCGATAGGCGATGGTCGCATTCCGGGACAATGTTCGCGCCAGTTTTCGGCGGCGCAGGATGACGAACCCTGTCAGGAAAGCAAACGCAAGCGCTGCTGCTGCGTGACCAATCACCTCGATGAGAACCATTGATGCTCCTCCTCTCGTCACAGGTGCTGTATCGCTGATGTACGATCCAGAAACACAAAAGCCATCAAAACGTTACGGATGAAAATGGACGTGTTTCGTCACCGCGCATGTCAACAGAGGTCGGAAGGGGCAAGAAAATACCATAGTGTCTGCCAGCCCGTCGCGGAAGGCGATATTTGAGGAGGCGCTGCAACCAGCGAGGCTGAAACTCCAGTGCGTGCTGAGCACCGCTGTCATACCATGGGAAAAAGCGGCTTCATCGTCGTTTTTCTTGATGCGCTGCGTCTCATTTCGTCGCGCGCCCTTTTTGATGGACTTTGAAAAATTATTCCGCTATCCGTTCGTCCGCCCGGCGGCTGAAGCCGCGGGCTCCTGCTGCAAAGCCCGCC
>DAOTWI010000947.1:0-2602 GCA_034436075.1 Roseiflexus sp. | reverse complement strand
GAACGGGAAGCAACCGCCGCCGCCGCTCGCCGTCCCCTCCGCTGTCGAAGTCGAACGCTGCGGCAGCGGCGCGGACGGTTCGGCGTAGCGCGCGACGCGCGCAGGCAAACGCTCAACGTGCGCAATCTGGTTGTTGTAACCGCGTGTGCTGCGGAGGAGTTCAACAAAATCGGTCATAGCGCAATCATTGCACGGAGTGAAACTCATGTCAAATCCGGGCGGATGATGGAGTCCGGGCATGCATGGTCTGGCGGCAACCAGCCGCGCCGCCTGACACGGCATCCTGAACCCTGAGCTGGTCGAAGGGTCAAAGAGCTGAACCGTCGGGACGATCGCACGAAGGGCGCCGCATCCTCCGCTGCGAGCGTTGTGGAGTGTGAGCAAATCATCCGGTATCGCCAGGTCTAGCCCGCGCAGGCGGGCTTTGCAGCAGGAGCCCGCGACTTATGGTTTTTGAGAAAATCATCCGGTATCGCGACGTCTAGCCCGCGCAGGCGGGCTTTGCAGCAGGAGCCCGCGGCTTATGGTTTTTGAGAAAATCATCCGGTATCGCCAGGTCTAGCCCGCGCAGGCGGGCTTCGCAGCAGGAGCCCGCAGCTTCAGCCGCCGGGCGGGCAAACGGGCGGCTAGCGGCATAATTATTCAAAAATCATAGCCCGCAGTGATATGGCAGTTCCTGACACATCATCCCTCGCACCTCAGTACGACGCCCATTCGTGCGATACCTGATCGTAATCCGCCTCATGCGCGTTTGCGTTGGTTATGATTTGGTTCTAGCATGCAATCGATGCAACTTAATATTTCTGAGTCAGCAAAGCCATGATGCTTCAATCACGTTCTGTATCCATCAATGACCGCGAGGTCGCTATGCGCCGCGCCTGCCCTCGACCGTGCCCGTTCGTGCAACGTCATCGTTACGATCTGATCCCGCTTCGCGATCATCTGGCAGAAGGACATCAGTGCGCCGATGCCTGGGTAGCGCTGGCGCATCTGGTGCGTGAACCCTGGCAGCGCCTGGACTGCCTGGAGCGTGCGTCCGCCATTGACCCCGACGATCAAAACCTGCACATTGCATATCTTGAACATTATGTCGTGCTGCACCCTGAGGATGCGCAGGCGGCTGAGGAACTGCGGGAGGCGAAGGCGCGCCGCGCCCTGGAGCGTTACAAACCGCGCATCTTCCGTCATCAAGACGCATCACAACCAATTGGAGTCATCCTGCGCGCCCTCCGCGCCGTCAGCGACGCTGATCTCGAAGTGGCGTTAGAGGAGCAGGAACGTCTCCGCCGCCTGGGACGCCCCATGCTCCTGGGTGATCTCCTCGTTCTGCACGGCAAGACATCACCGGAGGCGATGGCGCGGGCGCTGACGCTGCAAAGCCGCCTCCGCGCCGTCAACGGCGCAATGCCGCGCACCCTGAGCGAATACCTGATTGCAAAAGGGCACGTCACTCCCGACCAGCTCGAACACGCCCTGCTCGAACAGATCCGTCTCCGTGCATCAGGGAACCACGAACCGCTCGGCGAAATCCTGTTGCGCCACGGCGCAGTCGACACCACGGTTCTCCAACGCGCCTTCCAGCAACACATGCACGACGCGATGACGGCGTTTGTGTGAAACCGGGCTGATAGCGTGATCAACCAAAACCCGGACCATCACGCCTGCGCCTGCGGAGCGGTCGGCGTGGGCTTCGACAGGCTCAGCCCACGCCAATCACGAGGCAGTCAATGTGCGCGAGATTGTTTAATGTCAGGATGATCGTCCTTTGAGAAGCTCTCCCCAAAACTGGTATACTACGAATGCAGAAGTATACTCTCCAGGACGATGCCATGGCGCTCGCTGCGATTCTGTTTGACCTCGACGGCACGCTCTACGCACGCTCTACCGGCGTTCAGCATGCCCTGGATGAGCGTATGAACGTCTACGTGCAGCAAATCACCGGGTGCACCCCCGGCGAAGCGCCAGCGCTACGCCATTCCTGGTTTATCCGCTATGGGACGACCCTCGCCGGATTGCAGCGCGAATACCACATTGACGTCGAAGACTATCTGCACGTTATTCATGACATTCGTCTGGACATGTTTCTAAGGCGCGACGATGAACTTGATGCGTTGCTCGACCAGGTCGATCTTCGACGCGCGATCTTCACCAATTCGCCAGCCGAGCACGCCGCGCGGGTGCTGCGCACGCTCGGCGTTGCGCAGCACTTTCCGCTCATCTTCGATATTCGCTTCTTCGAGTTTCAGCCGAAACCGAACCGTACCGCCTACACCCGCGCGCTCGACGCGCTCGGCGTCGCTGCCAGCGAAACCCTGCTGATCGAAGACACGCCGCAGAATCTGCCCCCGGCGCGTGAACTCGGCATGCGCACCATCCTGATCGATGAACAGGGCACGCACAGCCCCGATGGCATCGCCGACCATGTCGCGCCCGATATTCGCGCTGCGCTGCGCGTGGTGCTGAACGGCGGCATCGCGCGGGTCTGACCAGACATTGATCGGGGCAGGTCGCCGACCTGACCCTACGGCGTCGATCCGCGCAGATCAGCGACCTGCTGCTCCTACGGCGATGCTGCTGGCGCTGTCGTCGGCGCGGGCGCCGG
>DAOTWI010000946.1:0-5303 GCA_034436075.1 Roseiflexus sp. | reverse complement strand
GCGCGGGGTCAATCCGTCGAGGATGCTCGCGTCGCCGCTCCCCAACCGTCCGCGCGCGCCGCGTTCGACCTCGACCGCCACGGCGGCAATGAAATGCGCGCCAGCCTCATCAAGCGCGCGCCTGATAGTCTCGGTCTGAATCAGGTCCGCCTGTTCAGGGCGTGCATCGACTTTCACCCGCACCACCGCGCCGCTCAACGAGCGCCGCTCGATGGCTGCCAGCACGCGCTGCATCGGGTCGTTCACGCCGCGCACATCGACCGCAATCGTGGCGAATGGGCGCGCTGCGAGTTTGTGAAAACGCCAGCGCGCCTCACCCTTTGCTGCCAGATCGACGATAACGCATCCTTTGTCCTCCTCCTCTTCGCCAAAATCGATCCGCTCGATACTGCCCGGATAGACGATTGGCGGATGCTCGCCAAGCGCCTGATGGCGGTGGATGTGACCCATTGCCACATAATCGACATTTGGCAGCGCCAGCAAACTGCGCGGATACACCAGGTCGCGCCCGAGCAGCACCTGCCGTTCCGCGCCGAACGTTGCGCCATCGATCGTCCCATGAACAGCCAGCACCGCCGGCAGTGCCGGATCGAGGTCATCGGCAGCCTGGCGCAGGAAGCGTTCCACCCGCTCGATCAGCATCGTTTCGACCTCCAGAAACGACGCCATGCGCAGTTCCTCTTTCGTCAGCAGCGCGTGGCGCGTCACCCAGGGAAGCGCAATGACCTGGAGCGGACCGGATCGGGTGTGCAGCGTGTGGATGCGCGGCCGGTCGGCGATGGTCACGCCATCGACCGCCAGCGTGTCGAAGATTTCGACGGCGTGCGCGCGCCCCGCGGCAGGCGAAATATCGTGGTTGCCGGTCAGGATGACGACCGGCAAACCGCATGCGCGCAGGCGGTGGATGCGCCGGGCAAACTCGCGTTGCTGCGTCGGATTGGGCGTGCGGTTCTTGTAGATATCGCCAGCGATGAGCACGACATCCACGCCTTCGGCAAGCCCTACGTCAATCGCCTCATCCAGGCGCTCCAGGTAGTCGCGCAGCCGGGTGTGCAGTCCGGTAGCCGGATCGACGCGACCATAGTTTTCGATGCCGATATGCAGGTCAGCCAGATGAAGCAGGCGCATGGCGCATGCACCGATACTCTCTATCAAAAGGGCGCCCGTGCGCCCGTGCGATCCAACACGAACGATTGTACGCAGGCGCGGCAGGATCGTCAAGGCGCAGCGGGTCTTTGAGGCGACCGTCACTGTGCGGCGGGGAGCATCGCCCACCGGCTGCCAGGGGGCAGGGGCATGGCAGGCGCGGCGGGCAGCGGTATGGGTGACGGTCACCTCGATGCAGGTCAGCGAATGCGCAGAATGTCCTCAGCCGTGTTGTCTGGCTTCATAATGTAGATGCGGTCGCTGTTCATCCGGTAGACGACGAACGTCCCGCCCCGGAAGTACTGCTCCACCGCCGTGTCGGCGCGCTCCGGCTCGACGGCCCAGCCAAGCGTTTCGCGGATAGCCGGGTTCTCGCGCCACAGTTTGCCGAAGCCGCGGATCGGCTCGAACAGTCCCGGCGGCGGCGTCATTCCGCCGCTTGCCGGTTCACCCTCGCGCCAGTAGTCCGGGTACAGCTGCCAGACGAGCGACCCGCGCGCGTTGTCGTAGAACACCACCCAGATGTTGCCAGCCTGCCACTGCGCCATGGAAGGCGGGTTGGCGACCCAGTACATCGCGCCGCGCTCGAAGCGTTGCGATGCCGCCGGGAACGCCAGTTTCGGGAAGGGCGACGGGCAGCCAAGAAGAGCCGGGTAGGCGCGCGTCGTCGGTCCGAGGAACGGCGCTGGCGGTGCGCAGCGGTCGCTGAGCGCCGTGTACATGTCGCGCCCCAGCAAGCCGAGCAACACTTCATACCGGGTGCCAGCCAGTTCCGGGTGATACTCCATCCGCCGGCGCTCGAAGTATTGCACCGTGCCAGTCCAGAGTTCGTCGCCATTCGCCAGCGTTTCGGTCATCGGTTCGCTGATCGGGTAGCCGAAGCGCATCAGACCGCCATTGCGCTCCCAGTACTGCAAGAATTTGCCGCACAGCGAATGACCGGTCTCTGGGAAGAAGCGGCATCCCCTCGGGACGGATGTCGGGCGTGGCAGCGATTGCCAGGAGCGCCCCTGCCAGTCGAGCACCTGTGCGCCAAGCCGTCCGGCAAGGACGCCGATTGAACCGTGATCCTCGAGGCGATCACGCTCGAACCACTGCACCGGACCGGTCCAGTTCTCAACCGTCTCGATGCGCAGTTCGCTGATCGGGTAGCCGAAGACCGGCAGACCGCCATTGCGCTCCCAGTAGCGCAGGATCGCGCCGGAGACGCAGTAGCCGGTTTCAGGGAAGCAACGCTGCCGTTCGGCGGCGTTCGCGGGCGCTGCCGCAACCAGCACGCCGGTCATCGCCAGCAAGAGCGTGATCACAAGCGTCCAGCGTTTCATGGTTTTCTCCTTTCCGCAGCGGCGCCGTGCCGCTGTTCGTTATCACTTTGATTCTACGCCGTGGGGCGCATACACGGAATGGAGAGGGGATGGAAAAACCCTTGCAGGATGCGTCGAAGGTGAGAAGGGGATGAAAAGGAATGTTCACGTCGGTTGTGCATTGAACAAGGTGGATAATGGTTCACGGATGCTCACGGATTGAGACGGATTCATACGGATTGCGCTCTACGCGCCATTGTCAGATTGAACCTGGAACCCATGCCTTTCAAATAAGCGCACACAAAGGCGCAAAGGCACAAAGACCTCGCGTATGCACTCCATCGATGATGGCTCGTCTTGCTTGTTTGAACGGTATTGAACCTGTAATCCGTCGCCCTGGGCGCCATTGCCTGAGCAATCCGCGCTACAGTTGCCATCCCGCTGACTCCCCGCGCTTGTTCCTGAGCGCCTCCTGGTGAACCGCTGGCGTTGGCTGAGCCTGTCGAAGCCAACGCCAATCACAAGATAACGTCCTCGTATCTTCAATAGCGAAAAACTGCTGCCACTCCGTTGCTGCCGGGAATGTCCGCCGCTGGCGCCGCGACGGCTTCGCCGCTGTGGAGCAACGTTTGCTGCGCCGCGATATCCAGCAAGTCGTCGTCGCCTGGCAGCGGCTCATCGTGGAGCGAGATCGTCGCATCGTCCGGGTTGTAGCGCCCCCAGACCTGCTGATCGCTGGCGACGAGGAGCCGCGCCACGCGCCCGGCATGCGCGGCTGGCAGGATCGAACGCAGATTCGTGCTGGCGCGCGGCGGCGTATGCTGCAACAGCGCCTCGAAGCGGTCCCGCTCGCCGGTTGCAAGGCGGCTCAGGTGCGCTGCCAGCATCGTCGCGCCACGCTCACACAGCGCGTCATCGCTGACGTGATCGGGGCTGCCGCTGATATGATCGTCGATAACGTGCGCATAGCCGTTCAACGAGCGATAGATCGACACCATATACTCGACGCCTGCCAGCACGAGCGGATCGCGCGTCTGGTTGAGCGCGCGTTCGACCGCGCTGCTGACTGCCTGAAGGTAGCGTTGCACCTCGGCTTTTTCGTCGTAGACATTGCCGCCGTGACCAGGGTACATCGCGCCGCTGGCGCCGCCGCGCGTCGATGGGGCGACGTGACGCTGCGCCTGGCGTCCGGTTGGATCGGTTTGGGTCAGATCATCAATGCTGGCAGGCGCATCGGGGAGCGGTACGGCGGTGATGCCCGACGGTGTGGCGTGCAGCAGTCGCACGCGATTCTTGCTCAGCGCCAGCACATAGAACGAATCGGTCGCAGGACGCGGGATGAGGAGCGGCTTGATGGAAGGATGTCGTCCGATGGTTACGCCATCGCTGACGCGATGCGGCAGGTGATGGAGGCGAAACTCGCCAGGCGCGATGTAGAACGCCAGCCCCGACTCCTGATACTCCTCCAGTAATCGCGCGTCGGTCAGGCGCCACGCTGGCGCCAGCATGGCGTGCATCTCGTTCCGATCATACCCGCGCGACTCAAGTTCCGCCTCGCTCCGGCGCAGCAGATTTTCGAGTTGAATCGCGCGCTGAAGAGTTTCACCCGGCGGACAGGGCGCCAGGAACAACGAGACCCACGGCGTCTTGTTCAGTGTTATCAGTTCTCGTATTTCTTCGCGTGACACTCCTTTGAGCAGAGACTTCATACCATCCTCCTGAACGCTACAGCAGCGGAGCGATGCTCAGGCACAGTCGTTATGGCGCACCTGCGTCGTCGCCGCGTTCGAGCGCCGTATCAGAACACGGTTCCGGCGCATAGCCACGAAGCGCGCTGGCAAGCAGGGAGCACACCTCCTCATCACTGGTTGGCGTGAAGTCGCTATACCACATCCCAATGGCGTAGAGGAACTCAGGCGTTGCCAGCGCCACCACCTCATCGACCAGCGGTTCAATCTCTGCAACGCTTTCCGGCGCAGCCACCGGCGTTGCCACAATGATCCCCGCCGGTCCGCCCCGCCGAACCGCTTCGATGGCAGCCATCATCGTCATACCGGTCGCCAGTCCATCGTCGATGAGAATGATGCGCGCCCCCTCGACCGCTGGCGGTCGCCGGTCACTGCGGTAGAGACGCCGTCGCTGTTCGAGAATGCGCTGTTCTTCACTGGTGATATGATCAATAATACTCTTCGGAATGTCGAGTTCTCTGATAACGGCATGGTTGAGCACACGCACGCCGCCTTCAGCGATTGCGCCCATCGCCAGTTCGGCATGACCGGGCACGCCCAGTTTGCGCACAAGGATCACATCGAGCGGCGCGTGGAGCGTGCGCGCCACCTCATACGCGACCGGCACACCACCGCGCGGCAGCGCCAGCACCAACAGATCGGGATGGTTGGTCAACGCCGCGAGCCGCTGCGCCAGCAATCTGCCGGCTTCATGGCGGTCGCGAAAGAGCGGAGGAAACTCTCTGACCCTGATACGCATCGCAGGCGCCTCCGCGCGCCACCGGAACAGGCGGCGGAGAGCGCCATGCGACGCATGCGAAGCATCATGACGCCGTTCCCTGCCGCACCGTTGCGGTGGCGCATAGTATTGTTGTAGTCTTCCTATTGTAGCGCGTCTGGCGCAATTTGGGGTAATGGTTGCTTCACCTGGAATGGCTTATTACTACATTGAAACTGGTGACGGCGCTCCGCTTGCGCTCCTCCACGGCTTCACTGGCAGCAGCGCCAGCTGGGATGAGATTATCCCTTGCCTTGCGCAGCGGTTTCGCCTGATCGGCATCGACCTGCCAGGGCACGGGCGCACACCGGCGCCATCGGATCCGGCGCGCGGCGCGTTGCCGCAGGT
>DAOTWI010000945.1:0-6671 GCA_034436075.1 Roseiflexus sp. | reverse complement strand
CCCCGTCGCCCGGCGTGGCATCGCAACGTCGCCGGTATGGACGAGAGAGGGGGCGCACAGTGTGTCATAAGGGGGACGCGGATTGACGCGGATACGACGGGATGTGTGTGGATCTTTGCGTGGGAGGGCAATCCATCCGTCCTGCGCATCGCGCTCTGGCATGCAGGCGTCGCTCCCTGGAATTACGCCGCACTGCTCAACGACGCCTGCGACCGCCTGCTGATGCGGCGCGTCGGCGGCGGCTTCGCCTTCTGGCGCCTGCACCTGCGCGACTTCCTTGCCGGGTTGAGTGAGGAGGAGGTGAAGAAGGTGTGTAATGAGTAAACTGAAATCTTTAGACGCAAAGGCGCAACGTTTCGCAATCAATTCTTCAAAACCTTTGCGCCTTCGCTCCTTTGTGCACGCTTATTGAGAAGTTTTGTCTCTAGTGGGCTTTCCCCTGGCGCATCCAGACCCCGTGCCGTTCCACTGTGAAGCGCTGTTCCTGTTCCACGACTGCACCGGGAGCAAAGGCGACGCCGGTGTACGCTACCGCCTGCCCGGCATACAACTGCCACTCCCGTCCGACGAGCGGCTCGACGGCGCCGGAGGCAGCCGCGCCATCAGCGAGGGTGTGCGCCAGCAGGCGTGCGGGGGGCTGCACATGAATCACCGGGCGGTCGCCGCTTCCGTTGAACGTCACGCAACCGAACAGTCCGCCGTCGTTGACCGGCGTGACGCCAATCAGCGCGAGATCGCCCCAGCCGTAGCCGCGCTCGCCGCCGATCTGCAATCGTTCGAGCGCCGGACGCCATGCCAGGTTGCACCCCTGCCGCTCGAAGAGGTAGCCCTTGAGGAATACCGGTTTCCCGTCATCTCTGGTCGTGGGTGTGATGAATTCCACCTCATGCAGCAATCCCTCATCCGCCGCTTGCTGCGGGTAGGTCAACGCTGCGCTGGCGTAACTGGAGAGGAAGCGGCGGCGGAAGACGCTTTCGTTTTCCCAGGGCCAGACGACGGCATAGCGGTCGCCTTCCTGGAGCGCCACGTAGAAGCAGGTCGACGCAAGCTGTTCGTGAACCTGATCGCCAATCTGCTGGTACACACTGGAGTTGATCGCCGGTCCCGCCGCCATATCGCGGGTCAGGCGCATGGTGAGCGCGCCCCAGACATTGCGCCCGGTGAGGTAGTGTCGCGTCATTTGCAGGTTGCTCACCTTGCGCCAGCCGACGTGGAGCGGCGTGCGCAGGCGGAAGATAACCTCGTATGCCTGCCAGGTCATTGCCGTATTTCCCGGAGTTTTTGACGCAAAGGCGCAAAGGCGCAAAGAATCGCAATTAACATCTCTATCGCCGCTGCTTGTTGTCTTCACGTCAGCTTTTTTTGAAACTCCTCAAGACTCGCTCGCATCACGCGCCTTCGCACCGTAACGGGCGTAGATCAGCGTCTGCTCCAGCACTTCTTTCGCCAGCAACAGGCGCTCAAGATCACGGGTGACGTTCTCACTTATGTGTCTCAATACAACGTCTGACGTCAGGCTTGACGGCTTGTTCCATCCCAAGTCTTGCAACACGTCAAGCATTTCTTCAACCGCGATCTTGCCGATGTCTTTTTCTTTCGCCAGGAGGTAGAGAAAACAGGCGTATACGCCATTCTCTTGCAGCACGCCGAGCGCTTTGGTAACGGTGTTATCAACATCTCTGGCGCTGGCTTTTTTTGAGGTTTGCTCGATAATCGCCTGCGCTCGAGTTGCCGCCAGATAGTCCAGATTAGTCACACCTTGACTCGCCATTTTTTACCTCACCGGGCAATTAAGGCGTTCTCGACCTGATCCGTGAGAATCCGTCCCAATCCGTCCACATCCATGTTCCATTACGAGCCTTTGGGTGAGTCTTGCTGAGCATCCTTGCCGCCATACGCCTCCTCACGCGGCTTGCCTGCAACCGCCATCCGCCCGAAGCCGCGCGTGCCCATGCCGCCGATGCCGAGCCATTCGATCATCTTGAAACCGGCTTGCACCACATCGAGCGGATCGGACCAGGGATTGCCAGGGAGGTTGCGACCCTTGCCGGTCTTGCTCACCGTTCCTAATGGCCACTTCTGACCATTTGTCCGGTAATCATCCAGCACCACATCGACAGTGAGGAACGTTGCGCGGGGGATGGCTTCGTAGGTGAACAGCAAACCTTCCTCAGCCGCGCCGGTTTTCGGATCGATGCTCACCGAGGTGCGCACTTCGAGATTGCTGTTGACAATCTGGCTGAAGAGCGCCTCATGAACAAGAGCAATGTGATCCTTCACCGCATTCCAGCGGTCGCCCTGCCACTCTTCTGATAGCGCCTCCACGGTCGCCTGCCCGCCGACATTGACCATCAGCCAGCCGAGGTTGAGCGGCTTGTCGCGGCGCCACGTGAACAGGGCGGCGTTCGTTTGGAGGTCAGGCGGCGTCTGTTTCTGTTCCCGCCCGTCTTGTTTGACGATAAACCCGGCTTCCGCCAGCCGCTCCACCGTGCTGACCCACACCGGACCGACCATCGAATAGACCGGGAAGAGGACGATGTGCGCGTCGAAGATGCTGACCACGCCGGAGTGTGTTCTGCCACTGCTGAGATAGCCGAAGGTGTAGCAGACTGGATTTTTGTCAGGATCTGCGATCTGATCGTGGTTTTGCCCGGCGGCTTCGGGGGTTTCATAGAGGTATGCAGCATAGGTGCGCGCAGCGCCGTGGAGACTCGTGCCGGGGATTTTGGGCACGCGCGTCCCTGGTTCGCGGGCGATGCTGTTATCCACCCGTCCCAACCGGTAGCCGCCGGTCCCGACGTGCATCGGATCGAGGGTGATGAAGAGATAACGCTGACGCTTCCAGGCGGTCATTTCTCCTCCTTGAGGATTTGCTCGTGCAGTTCAAACCAGTCAGCCAGCTCGCCGCGCGCAGCGGCATCGATCAGGCGCTCGCGCTGCTGATCGGGAAGCGTTTTCCACGGCTGATCCTTCGGCCATCCCGCGCCCGCCAGCGTATCGGCGGCGAACTGCCTGAAGGCCGGATCGGACGGCGAGCGCCATTCGTGCTCCGTGCCAAACCAGAGTTCGCGCGTCTCCTCAATGGTGCGGACGACATGATGGCGCTGGGTGCGCGACAGGCGCTCCATCACGCCCCACAACGCTTCCATTCGCTCAAGATCGTCCAGATAGAACGGGCGTGTGCGGCGCGTTCGGCGACCCTGATCATCGTAATGCACATCGAAGCGGCGCGCTGTCGTATCAAGAAACTCGAAGTCGAAGGTTGACGGGGTGAAAAAGACCCGGTCGCCCGGTTGCAGTTCAGCGGCATGGATCAGCCAGCCATCCTGCACGGTCCACGGATTGTGCGCTTTGAAACGTCGGCTGCGGTCAACTGGTTCAGCAGTCGCGTCGAGGAACACATATGGATACCAGAGGTCTTCGGTCTGCCCATCGCCCATAAGAGCGGGAACGTGCCAGGTCGCCTGGTGACCGGCGCGCTCAAGCGTCACCTCGAACCATTCGGCGAATTGCCCCTGCTGGTCGGGAGCGAAGCGCGGCGGGAGCGGATCGCCCTTGCTCACTGCCTTGCGCGCGCAACAGACCACCTCCCAGCCACGTGCAGCGGAATGCTGGCGCAACATTTGCCGACCAGCGTCGAGCACGGCGCGCAGCGGCGTGTGCCATAGGGCAAAGACCACGCCGAGATGCAGCGACAGCCGGTTGCGCACCTTGCCCATCTCGCGTTCGTATTTCGTCTTGATCGCGCTAACGACATCGAGCGCCTAGTCGGCGGGGACGAGCGCCAGAAAGACGCGCGGCTCGGCGAGGAGGGGGATGGCGCGAACGAAGGCGCTGCTTGACTTCGATGTTGCAACGATGGTTATAGTTCCCCAGCGTGTTCTGGTCGCGCCGTAACCGCCGGGAACTGTGATGCTCATCTCGGAATCTGATTTTAGAACTGACTGGATATCTGATCGCATTCGCCTGCTGAGATAGGGCAGATTATCGCATGTGATAAATTGGTGTCCATCCCACAACACACTGAGACTCACGCCATCGGAAAGGACAAGCTCATAAGCGTGATACGGCTCCAGGTGAGAACCCGGCGCGGCTGGCTGCACCTGCCCTGTTATTTCCAGGCGTGGTTGAGCGGGCCCGGCATGTTGCCCGATGACCGAGTCCTGCAACCGCTGCATGTTGTCAGTCGGACCGACCTCCTGCCAGAAGGCGCGCGTCGTCTCCCAGATGCGGCGCAGGCGGGCGAAGGACGGGTTCTTTGCGATCTTGTCGGCGTGATAGCCATTCTGCTGATTTGGTTCACGCACCAGCAGCGAGCGCACACAAGCGCCAGACAGCCAGTGCGTCAGGTCAAACGAACCGACAATCAGCGCAAAGCGGCCATTGTCATCAGCGACCTCATCGAACCAGATGGTGGTGGACAACCACTGACTCCGCCAGTCCCTGGCGCGATCAGCGCGGCGTTGCTCGCACACATCGCACAGGTTGCGCTCTTTCGCTTTCAGATCAGGACCCTGCGGGCGCAAACCGCAGACGGTGCAGATGTCGTCGTGTCGGTTCTGCCAGACATCCCGAAGCCAGTTCGGATCGGCGGTTGTGGCAGGCTGACGCTCCAGATGTCTCACAATTGGCGGGAGCTCCTGCGGTGCAGGTTGACCTTTCCGGGGCTTTGGATCGGCAAACGGATCAGGAACGATTTCTTTTGCCATGGCAAGATCAGTCCGCTCCTGCACTGTCCCCCGGGCAAAAGCTTCCAGAATAAGTTCCCTTAGCGTTTTGCCGTTAGTCTGAGCGTTCTGAAGAAGATCGTCAATATCTGGCACGACAAATACGGGACCGTTTTCATCCCGATAGACCTCAAGCCCCATGGGATAGGTCTTTTCCAGCAGCGTTTGCACCTCATCCCATGCATCCTTCAACAATGCCCTGCGCGCCAGCAAGTCGGGAATGCCGGAGACGCCGAGCGGGTAATCCAGACCATTGACGCGAACACTGAGGAGGCGCCAGGCAATATCGTTATATTGACGGCTACTATTGCTTTTGAGAACGCAGCGAGCCAGTTCCGCCTTGTACAGCGCCGCGACAATCGAAGACCAGTTCCAGAGCGTGACTTCGTTGATTGGACGGCGCGTGTCGCCCCATGCTTCGGAAAAAACTTCTCTTAGCGCAATAAGAAGGTCGTTCCTGCTTTGGGGGGCAAATCCTTGAAGAGTCTGTGTCGGCTTGTCCAGGAGGCGCATAAGCAGGTTATCAGGCTGGACATTTTCCCATCCAAATGGTGACGAGAGCCAATCCGTAGCAAGAGATACATTTTCCTGATCTCCGAGCTCTTTTTCCACATGAGCAGCGTCGTGTGATTTTCCCAAAGCCTTTGCGAGAAGATTACCGGATTGTTTCGCTTTTGAAGGCTCTCTCCCGATTTCAGCAATTGTCTTGAGATCACCCTGGCTCGCACAAAGATTGAGATTTAGATTTTGGAGACAAGAAGCGAAGTTCCCCGGACTAAGACTACCACCCCTTTGCTGCCATTCTCGTATCTTTTTTTGATCCACCCTCGAACCTTCCTTCCAATCCGAAGCCAGCTTCATATCGATACACTTATCCCAGTCATGCACCCACCCTGCTACTTCCGCCAGCAGCAGCGCCTCGCAGTGTTGTACGAGAATGTCGAGTTGATACATGATTGCCCTCAAGATGTCACCATTTGTCGTGCAAAGTTGCGCTCATTCACGGCTCTCCGTAGTTATAGTTAATCGCTGCACGAGACGCTGGGCAATCGTCAGAGCCTCTTCCGCCAGCGTCAGCGCCTCGCGCGCCTGAGCCTCGTCGAACAAATCCCAGGGTTTTCCGCATTGTAACTCATCGCGCGTTAGCGCGCATCCTGTAATGTTGCCTGTTTCACCAGTTCGGTTAGGGAGGGAAATGTTCTCTGTTCACGTGATTGCTGCGGGTCAGCCGCGATAGCCAGTTGACCCTCATCCGGCAATGTCTTCTCCGCCGTGCCAAACCCACTGCTGGTCTTTGCGCCGAAGCCGTCCTCCACGAGCATACGATGGATGCCACTGGCGACGGCTACAAGGTCGTCAGCAATCTCCGCACCGTCCACCTGGACGCCGAGGGAAACGTACAGAAGCGTGAAGGTCCCCTGCGCTCCCACCGGTGCGCACTCAAAGAGGATCGGTCCCCGCTCCCCGACGCCCTTCACACGGTCGTGGGGATTGATCACCTCCAGACCGAGCCGGTCGAAGAAGGTGGGGAAGAAATGCAGGCTTCCAGCAGCAAATGTGACTTCCTCTCCCCTCACGTTGCCGAACAGACGCACCATCTGCCGGTCGTTCGCTTCCTGGTCAGGCGCGTCGTAGCCGCGCATCCGGCGCATTGTTGCGCGCAGCGCGCCCTTCCAGCCCGGCGCAGCGACGTAGGGAACCTTGAAGACCCATTCCTTCTTCAGCGGATTGTCGAGCAGGTGGAAGGTCTGGTCGTCGCGGCTGATATACGGCGTGCGCAGGATGAAAGGAAACCGGATCACCCACGCGCCGCGCGGCAGCCGGGTCAGATCGGGCAGCGCCGGTTCCAGTCCGAGCTGCTGCATCTATGCCCGTCTCTGCGCAATGAACGCCTGCGCCTCCTGCTCGACCCAGCGCCGGTAGCCGCCGCTCTGGGCGCGCGTG
>DAOTWI010000944.1:0-6400 GCA_034436075.1 Roseiflexus sp. | reverse complement strand
GGATGCGGGCGCCCTGGCAGGGGCGCTGGCGGAAGCGCTGGCAACGCCGGAGTGGGGCGTTCGTGCCCACCGGCGTGTGCGCGACCGGTACGCGCTTGATACGGTGGCAGAACATTACGTGACCATGTATGAGAGCCTGTTGAACGGCAGGAATGCGCATGCTGTTCGCACTGGCGTACAGGTTGGCAGGAAGGATGGTGCGCGTGGACTCACGAAGTGATGCGTATACACGCATAGCAAGAGAAGAGATCGAAGCCAGCATCGCGCTCAAACAACGCACGCTCGAATCGCAGTTGCCGGTGATTGTGGCGATTGCCGGGCGGATCGTTGATACGTTTCAGCATGGCGGCAAGGTGCTGCTGTGCGGCAACGGCGGCAGCGCCGCCGACGCGCAACACATCGCTGCCGAATTCGTCAGCCGCTTTCGCCGTGAACGGCGCGGACTGCCCGCGATTGCGCTGACGACTGACACCTCGATCCTGACCGCGATCGGCAACGACTATGGGTACGAGCGCGTGTTCGCCCGCCAGGTCGAAGCGCTTGGACAGCCGGGTGATACGGTGATCGGCATCAGCACCAGCGGGGCGTCAGCCAGCGTGCTCGCAGCAATGCGTGCAGCGCGCGATGGCGGTATGGCTACGATCGGGTTGACCGGAGCGACCGGCGGCTTGCTGATCGGTCATGTTGATCTGTGCCTGTGCGTCCCGTCGCAGCACACCGCACGGATTCAGGAAGTGCATATCACCGTGGCGCATGTGATCTGTGAGATTGTCGAACGCACCCTTTTTTCCTGAAGATAACAATTTTTGCGGCCGAATCGATGGTGATTGCGCTTCTAGATAACGAAGTTGTAATTGCAAAACGATCCATGACGCACTATAGTATGTAAGGAACGTCTGCGTCTCGATTGAAGGAGAGACGTGGTGATACTTGCCTGGAAGCGATCTATGATGCAGAACCATCACAATTCTGTGCCTCTGGTCAGTATCGGGCTGCCAGTCTACAATGGTCAACGTTATCTTCAGAAGGCGCTAGATTCTGTCTTAAATCAGACGTTTGGCGATTTTGAACTGATCATTTCTGATAATGCTTCAAGTGATGCTACACCCGATATATGTCGTGAATACGCCCAAAAAGATGCGCGCATCCGCTACTTTCGCAATAAACAGAATATCGGCGCAGCGCCGAACTATAATCGGGTATTTGCGCTGGCGCGCGGTGCATATTTCAAATGGATGGCGCACGACGACATACTCGCGCCAGCATACCTGGAGCGCTGTGTCGCTGCGCTCGAAGCCAATCCTGGCGTTGTTCTCTGCCATTCTAAAACCGTTTTCATTGATGAGAACGATCAGGTCATTGGCTACGACGAAGATAGCCTGCACTTTCGCCATCACTCGGTGTTTGCCAGATATCATGCCTATCTGCGGGTGGCCCGCAACTGGATTAATGCAATTTTTGGCGTCATGCGCACGGATGTATTGCGCAAAACGGTGCTGATCGGCAGTTATTCGTCATCCGACATGATCCTGCTGGCTGAACTGGTGCTGCGAGGCGAGTTCTACGAAGTGCCGGAATATCTCTTCCTGCGCCGTGATCACGAAGCGGCATCGGTTCAGTCGAATCGTGACTATCAGATGCGTCAGGTCTGGTTCAACCCGCAGAATCGCGGCAAAATCGAATTGACCCACTGGCGCTGGGTCTTCGAATTGATGCGCGTGATCGGTCGCGCGCCGTTGACGTGGCATGATCGACTGCTCTGTTATGCGCACATGCAGTGGTGGTTGCGCCGAACACGGCGGGAGATGCTGAATGACCTTTCTGTGGCTGCTCGATTGATGTGGCATCCGTCGGTGTAGCTGGTCGAGCGCCTGATGCACGTGTGGAATAATCGTCGAGGTGATAACGCTATGGATGGAGCGCCGCGCGTCAGTATCGGTCTTCCGGTGTACAACGGGCAGCAGTATCTCCGTCAGGCGCTGGATTCTCTCCTGGTGCAGACATTCAGCGATTTTGAGCTGATCATCTCTGATAACGCCTCGAGCGATGCCACGCCGGAGATCTGTCGCGCGTACGCTGCGTGCGACCCGCGCATCCGGTATGTGCGCCACGAGGTCAACCGCGGCGCTGCCTGGAACTTCAACTATGTGTTTGGTCTGGCGCGCGGGTTCTACTTCAAGTGGCATGCCCACGATGATATGCTCGAGCCGGCGTTTCTCGAACGATGTGTGACCATGCTCGATCGCGACTCGCAGATGGTGCTCGCCTTCAGCCGCACCCGCGTCGTCAACGCTGATGGCGCCACGTTGTACACCTACGATGAGCAGTTGCGCACCAACTCGCCGCTCGCCAGCGTGCGCTTTCACGATTTGATCTGCATCGGGCATCCCTGTTTTCAGGTGTTCGGGGTTATGCGCGCAGATGTGCTGCGCCGCACACCATTGATTGGCGCGTATGTGCCTTCAGATAGAATCCTGCTGGCGCGGCTGGGGTTGTTGGGGACGTTCTACGAGGCGCCTGAGCATCTGTTCATTTCCCGCCGCCATCCGGCACAGTCGGTGCGGGCTGCGAAACTGCGCGCCCGCGCCGCCTGGTTCGATCCTGCCAACGAGGGCAAGATTGTGATGCCGCATTTTCGCACGCTGTACGAGTACATCAAAGCGATCCGCGAGACGCCGCTCCCGCCCGATGAGACGCGCCGCTGCTATGGCGCGCTCCTGCACTGGGTCGCCTCAGATCGCAATTGGGCGCGGCTGGGCAATGATGTCGTGCAGGCGGGACGCCAATTGGGCGGGCGGGCGTTACGGCGCATCCGCTCATCGAATTCCACAACAGTTGCACGGAGGAACTCGCCATGAAAGTTGCTATTCTCGCAGGAGGCGTCGGTTCACGCCTTTCGGAAGAGACCGAAGTCAAGCCGAAGCCGATGGTCGAGATCGGCGGTCGCCCGATCCTGTGGCACATTATGATGCACTATGCACACTATGGCTTCAAGGATTTCGTCATTGCCCTGGGGTACAAAGGCGAAGTCATCAAGAAGTACATGGTCGATTACTGTTCGCTCAACAGCAACCTGAAAGTCAACCTGCGCTCCGGCGCCGTCGAGATGAATGGCGGCTACCGTCCCGACTGGAACGTCGAGTTGATCGATACCGGCATTCCGACCAATACCGGCGGCCGGATCAAGCGGCTGGCGCCATACATCGGCAATGAAACGTTTATGCTGACATGGGGCGATGGCGTGTCGGACGTCAATCTGCACGCGCTGCTGGAGTTTCACCGCGCGCACGGCAAACTGGCGACCCTGACGGCGGTTCGCCCGCCGGCGCGCTTCGGGCACCTGGAATTGGACGGCGACCGGATCACCGAATTCAATGAAAAGCCGCAAACTGGCGAGGGCTGGATCAATGGCGCCTTCTTCGTGCTCGAACCAGCTGTGTTCGACTATATCGACGGCGACGATACCGCCTGGGAACGGGAGCCGCTCCAGCGCCTGGCGCGTGAGGGTCAGTTGATGGCGTACCGGCATGCCTCATTCTGGCAGTGTATGGATACCCTGCGCGACAAGAAACTGCTCGAAAGCCTCTGGCAGAGCGGCAATGCGCCCTGGAAGATTTGGGATTAGCCTTAATACCTTTACAAAGTTCGATGCGAAAGGATATGAGCGATGCGCGTACTGGTGACAGGACACAAAGGGTATATCGGAACAGTGCTGACGCCGATGCTGCTTGAGCGCGGCTATGAGGTGCTGGGGCTGGATAGCGATCTGTTTGAGGAGTGTACATTTGGCGCACCGCCAGTGGACGTGCCGGAGATTCGGAAGGATATCCGCGATGTGGAAGCCGCCGATCTCGAAGGTGTCGATGCCGTTATGCACCTGGCTGGTCTGTCGAATGATCCGCTTGGCGATCTCGACCCGCAGTTGACCTACGAAATCAACTATCTGGCATCGGTGCGCCTGGCGATGCTGGCGAAACAGGCGGGCATTCCGCGCTTTATCTTCTCGTCGTCGTGCAGCACCTACGGCGCGGCAGGCGACAATATGCTCGACGAAACCTCATCGTTCAACCCGGTGACTCCCTACGGGCGCTCGAAAGTGCTGGTGGAACAGGACCTGGCGAAACTTGCCGACGCTGATTTCAGCCCGACCTATCTGCGCAATGCCACCGCGTATGGCGTGTCGCCGCGCCTGCGCTTCGATCTGGTGCTGAACAATCTCGTCGCCTGGGCATATACGACGGGACTGGTGTACCTCAAGAGCGACGGCACTCCCTGGCGCCCTATCGTCCATATTGCCGATATTGCGCGTGCGTTCATCGCGGTGCTCGAAGCGCCGCGTGAACTGATCCACAATGAAGCGTTCAATATCGGGCGCAATGAAGACAACTACCGCATCCGCGATCTGGCGCAGATTGTGTATGAGACGGTGCCTGGTTGTCGCATTCAGTTCGCTGAAGGCGCGCAGCCGGATAAGCGCAACTACCGTGTCGATTGCTCAAAAATCCGCCGGGTGCTGCCGGATTTTCAGCCAGCGTGGGATGCGCGGAAAGGCGCACAGGAGCTCTACGATGCGTATCGCACGATCGGGCTGAAACTCGACGATTTCGAGGGTCCGCGCTACAAGCGGATCGACCATATTCGGAAGCTGATCGCCTCGGGGCGCCTCGACTCGTCGCTGCGTCACGCGGAACGGGCGCTGGCGGTGGGCTCGCCATCGGCTGAGGCGGCATAACCATTGCATCTCTTCAACGTAAGGAACATAGCCATGCTCTACCGCGTCGAAGAACGCTGTCGCGCCAGCGGCTCACCCAACCTGCAGCCAATCCTGTCGTTTGGCGTGACGCCGCTGGCAGACCGGTTGCTCACGGCGGATCAGATCGGCGGGGAGGAACCGTTTGCGCCTCTCACCCTCGTCTTTTGCCCGGACTCCGCACTGGTGCAGATACAGGAAACGGTTGATCCTGAAGTATTGTTCTATGCCGAGTATCCGTACTTCTCATCGGTCTCCAAATCGCTTCTGAAACACTTCGGTGAGAGCGCACAGGCGATTATGGCGTCGCGTGCGCTTGGACCGGAGAGCCTGGTTGTTGAGGCTGCCAGCAACGATGGGTATATGCTGCGCAATTTTGTCGAGCGCGGCATTCCGGTGCTGGGCATCGATCCGGCGCGCGCTCCGGCTGAGGCAGCCCGGAAGATTGGCATCCCCACCCTCAATACCTTCTTTACCCGCGATCTGGCGCAGCAGTTGCGCAGCGAAGGCAAAGCCGCCGATGTCTTTCTGGCGAATAATGTCCTGGCGCACGTTCCTGATCTCAATGGCTTCGTCAGCGGCATTCGCATCATGCTTAAGGACGATGGCATCGCAGTGATTGAGTGCCCGTATGTGGTCGATCTTGTCGATCACTGCGAGTTCGATACGATCTACCATCAGCATCTCTGCTACTTTTCGGTGACGGCGCTCGACCGGTTGTTTCGCGCCAATGGTCTGTTCCTCAACGATGTCGAGCGCACGTCGATCCATGGCGGCTCGCTGCGTCTGTTCGTCGCGCGCTACGAGGCGGTCGGCGAGCGAGTGCAGTCGTTGCTCGCAATGGAACGCGAGCGTGGCGTTGATCGGATCGATTTCTATCTCTCGTTCGCCGAACGGGTGCGCGCCATTCGAGATGAGTTGACGGCGCTGCTGCACGATCTGAAGCGACAGGGAAAGCGAATTGCTGCGTATGGCGCCGCCGCCAAAGCGACGACTCTGCTGGCGTATTGCCAGATCGATACGCAACTGGTCGATTTTGTCGCCGATCTGAATCCCTACAAACAGGGCAAGTTCATGAGCGGCAGTCATTTGCCGATTGTTCCTCCCGCAACGCTGCTGGAACAGCAGCCGGATTATGTGCTGTTGCTCGCCTGGAACTTTGCCGATGAGATTCTGCGCCAGCAGGCGGAGTATCGCCAACGCGGCGGGAAGTTCATTCTTCCAATCCCCAGTCCTGTCATCGTTTAGGACTGGCAGGTGCGGTGTCAGGATGTTGTTGTGTCAGGGCGCTCCTGACAGGGGCAGGTTCATGCGGCACGTCCTCGTGTCGGATCGCCTGCTCTGGGCGTCAGGACGATCCGCCTCACGCTTCTCCCTCCACCTCTCGCTTCCCTGCACCCCCGCAAATGGGGCGATAGGGGCGCAGGGGGAGCGGGAGAAGCAGTCTGCGATGATAGAGAAACAGCTTCAGGACAGGATTGAGATATGCGCTCTACTGTGACCATCGCGCTCATACTGACCATACTGGCGCTCGGCAGCGCGTTCGCGGCCGATCCGACGCCGCTCCCGGCGGCGCTGACCATTGCCAATGTCCAGGTGACGCCCGGCGCCGACTACGCCACGGTCCGCTGGACGACCAGCCTCCCCGCT